>JAASTB010000224.1 GCA_021767625.1 Wenzhouxiangella sp. | reverse complement strand
GTAGGGAATGCGACCGTAGACGCTTTCGAGCGGATCTTCAAGTGCGGCGGCGTCGGCGCTGGCCTCGTCCGCGCGCGGGGCGGCGTCCATCACGTTGCTCACGCCGATCGACAGCGAGGCGTTGCGCTGCGCGTGCCATGAAAACTCCAGGTCGAAGGAGTTGAGCGTGCCCGGCGCCTGGTCGGCGCCCACCCACAGCGGCAGTTCGCGGTGGTGGCCCATCATCTCGCCGCTGAAGTTGCCGCGGCGCCAGCCCAGCAGGACCTGGGCGGAGTTGCTGTAGAGCGTGTCGTTGCGCGTGCCCAGCGACTCGAAGGGCATGCCCAGTTCGGCCAGGCTCATGCGCTGGCGGTAGCGGGCCAGCTGCAGGCCCACCAGGAAATCGCCGATGCGCTCGGTCTGGATGCCGAAGCTGACGTTGACGTCCAGGCCCTCGACCGCGCCGTCGACCGTGGTCTCGGACGGGCGGCGAGCCAGCAGTTCGGGATCCAGGTCGAAGGCGAAGGGCTGTTCGGCCCGGTTCGGAGTCTCGTCGCCGCGGAAGGCGCTGAAGCCCAGCTGCAGGCCGGGGGCGGCCATCCAGTCGCCGGAGACCTGCAGCAGGTTCACCGAATCGCTGGGCAGGGGCTGGTCGACAAAGCGACAGTCCTGCGCCAGGTAGGAATTCATCGTCATCATGCCCTGGCTGCACTGGATGTGCGCCAGGCTGGCGGTGTTCATCTGCCAGGCCTTCAGCGACCAGGAAAAGGCGCTGCCTTCACCGTCGTCGTCGGCCGCGGCCAGTCCGCGGCGGCCGTTGAGCGGCAGGGTCATCGAAAGGCGCGGGCGTTCGCCGGGCAGGCCCAGCGGCGAGCGGTCGGCGATGACCTGCACCACCGGCGCCTGCGCGGCGGCCTGCTCGCTGGCCTGGCTGTCGGGCACGATCGACCACGGTACGTCGTCCACCGTCTGGGCCTGGGCCCCGGCGGCGATCAGCGCGAACATGATCAGGATGTGCTTCAAGCGAGTCATTTCCCTCGTACCCGGTTGGTCGATAAAGCTGCCAGTCTGCCCCCGCTTTGACGTCGCTGGCGCGATAAAGTTTTTCCGAGTTTTCAGTGTATCAGGCTTTTGCGCAGGATGCACTCGCAAAAAATCACGCAAGTGCCGGAAATTCCCGCAGTTGTCCGGGAGCGAAACCGCAGCCCGGCCGGCGCGTGAACTTCGCCGGCTCCGGCGCCTTGCCCCGCACCCGGCCGGGGCGGGTAAAATGTGCGGCTTCCTCGCCCAAATACCAAGCAGGCAGCACAGTTTCATGACCCAGCCGATCAACGATCGCCGAGAAATCGCCAACGCCGTCCGGGCGCTGGCCATGGACGCCGTCGAGCGCGCCAACTCAGGCCACCCGGGTATGCCCATGGGCATGGCCGACATCGCCGAAGTGCTCTTCAACGACCACCACAAGCACAACCCGGCCAACCCCGACTGGTGGGACCGCGACCGCTTCGTCGTCTCCAACGGTCACGGCTCGATGCTGCTCTACAGCGTGCTGCACCTGACCGGCTACGACCTGCCGATGGAAGAGCTCAAGAACTTCCGCCAGCTCCATTCCATGACGCCGGGCCACCCCGAGCGCAAGGACGCGCCGGGCGTGGAAACCACCACCGGCCCGCTGGGGCAGGGCCTGGCCAATGGCGTCGGCATGGCGCTGGCCGAAAAACTGCTGGCCGCCCGCTACAACACCGACGAGCACCACATCGTCGATCACCACACCTGGGTGTTCGCCGGCGACGGCTGCCTGATGGAAGGCATCTCGCACGAGGCCTGCTCGCTGGCCGGCACGCTCGAGCTGGGCAAGCTGGTCGTGTTCTACGACGACAACAACATCTCCATCGACGGCAACACCGACGGCTGGTTCAACGACGACACCCCCGCCCGCTTCAAGGCCTACGGCTGGCACGTGGTCGAAGACGTCGACGGCCACAGTGCCGAGGCCGTCTCGGCCGCCATCGACCGCGCCACCGCGGTGCACGACAAGCCCACGCTGATCTGCTGCAAGACCACCATCGGCTTCGGTGCCCCCAACAAGGCCGGCACCGCCGGCGTGCACGGCGCCGCCCTGGGCGAGGACGAAATCACCGCCGCCCGCGAGCAGCTGGGCTGGAAGTACGGCCCGTTCGAGATTCCCGACGACATCCGCGCCGCCTGGGACGCCCGCGAGAAGGGCGCGGCCGCCGAAAAGGCCTGGAACGAGCGCTTCGAGGCTTACAAAGAGGCGCACCCGGAAAAGGCCGCCGAATTCGAGCGGCGCATGAAAGGCGAGCTGCCCGACGACTTCGACGGCCTGGTCGAGCAGATCCTGGCCAAGATGCAGGGCGACGACAAGAAGGTCGCCACCCGCAAGGCCTCGGGCGCGAGCATCGAGGAATTCGCCCCGCACCTGCCCGAGCTGATCGGCGGCTCGGCCGACCTGACCGGCTCGAACAACACCAACTGGTCGGGCAGCGTCGACGTACTCGAGGACCCGGCCAACGGTAACTACATCTACTACGGCGTGCGCGAGTTCGGCATGACCGCCATCGTCAACGGCCTGTACCTGCACGGCGGCTTCATTCCGTATTCCGGCACCTTCCTGGTGTTCAGCGACTACGCGCGCAACGCCGTGCGCATGTCCGCGCTGATCCCCACCGGCGCCATCCACGTCTACACCCACGACTCGATCGGGCTGGGCGAGGACGGCCCCACCCACCAGCCGGTGGAGCACACCACCAGCTTGCGCATGATTCCCAACCTGGATGTCTGGCGCCCGGCCGACAAGGTCGAAACCGCCGCCGCCTGGGCCGAGGCGCTGAAGCGACGCAAGGCCCCGACCGCACTGGTCCTCACCCGCCAGGGCCTGCCGCACCTCGACAAGACCCAAGACCAGATCAAGGCCATCTCGAAGGGCGGCTACGTCCTCAAGGATGCCGAAGGCGGCGAACCCGAAGTCATCCTGATCGCCACCGGCTCGGAAGTCGGCCTGGCCATGGATGCCGCAGCGGAGCTGGAAGGCGAGGGCCGGAAAGTCCGCGTCGTGTCCATGCCCAACCCCGGCCGCTTCCTCGAGCAGGACGAGAGCTACCGCGAGTCCGTCCTGCCCAATGCCGTCAAGGCCCGCGTCGCCCTCGAGGCCGGTGTGACCTACTACTGGTGGCCCTTCGTCGGCGAAAAGGGCAAGGTCATCGGCATCGACACCTTCGGCGCCTCCGCCCCGGCCGAAGACCTCTTCAAGGAATACGGCTTCACCACCGAGGCGGTGGTCTCGGCCGTCCGCGAGGTGCTCTGAGGGCTTTCTGGTTGTGCGGGCGGTAGCCTTTTGCACGCAGAGCCGCTGAGGAGCGGAGCCGCAGAGGAAAAGAAAAGAACAAATTGGCGGGCTGCGGCCCGCCTTTTTTATGCTGGCTGATTGGGTGTCGTTGGCTGGTCCAGACGCTGGATCAGCTTAAAAGCACTTTTTCTCTGTTGTTTTTCTCTGCGACTCTGCCCCTCCGCGCCTCTGCGTGGAAACCAACACAGCACCACGCCCAAACCACCCCCACAAGTTGGCCCTCCGGCCCCAGCCGCAGTAAAATACCCGGATTCCTCGAAATCCAAGACTTGCGGAGATTCCTGTCATGTCCATCAAGGTTGCCATCAACGGCTACGGCCGCATTGGCCGTAACGTGCTGCGCGCGCTCTACGAAGCCGATCGCACCGACGAAATCCAGATCGTCGCCATCAACGACCTGGCCGACGTCGAAACCAACGCCCTGCTGACCCAGCGCGACACCGCGCACGGCAAGTTCCCGGGCGAGGTCTCGGTCGATGGCGATCACCTGGTGGTCAACGGCGACAAGATCCGCGTCCTGGCCGAGCGCGACCCGGCCAACCTGCCCTGGGGCGAGATGGGCGTCGACGTGGTGCTCGAGTGCACCGGTATCTTCGCCAGCAAGGAAAAGGCCTCCGCCCACCTCAAGGGCGGCGCCCGCAAGGTGCTGATCTCCGCGCCGGCCGGCAAGGACCTGCCGACCATCGTCTACGGCGTCAACCACGACATTCTCAAGGCCGGCGACGACATCGCCTCGAACGCCAGCTGCACCACCAACTGCCTGGCCCCGCTGGTCAAGCCGCTGCACGAGGCCGTCGGCATCGAGCAGGGTCTGATGACCACGATCCACGCCTACACCAACGACCAGGTGCTGACCGACGTCTACCACAAGGACCCGCGTCGCGCCCGCGCCGCCGCGCAGAACCAGATCCCGACCAAGACCGGCGCCGCCGCCGCCGTC
>JAASTB010000223.1 GCA_021767625.1 Wenzhouxiangella sp. | reverse complement strand
TCGATGCGCACGTCGTCGTCGCCGGCAGCCGTTTCGACCGGCTTGCGCTGGACGGCGATGCCCTCGCTTTCCTTACGCTCACGCGCGTGCAGGCGCTCGACCGCCTGGGCCACCTGCGTGGCGGTGACGTCGCCGGCGCCGACACTGACATAGAGATCGTCGACGCGCGTGGCATTGAATTTCTCCATGACGCGCCGGATCTCGTCGAGCCCCAGATCCAGGCGACGGAACTCGGCCTCCACGGCCTGCCGCCCGGCGGCGAGGTTCTCTTCCTGGTTGGCCTGGCGGAACCACTGACGCACCTTGGCGCGCGCCCGCGCGGTGTGGACATAGCCGAGGCGCGGAATCAGCCAGTCGCGCGAGGGCCTGGGCTCCTTGGCGGTCAGGATCTCGACCCGATCGCCGTTGCGCAGCTGGTAGGTGAGCGGAACGATGCGGCCGTTGACCCGCGCCCCGCGACAACGGTGCCCCACCTCGGTGTGAATCAGGTAAGCGAAATCCAGCGGGGTGGCACCGGCGGCCAGGTCGCGCACCTCGCCCCGGGGCGTGAGAACGTAGACCCGATCTTCCGTCGTGAGGTTGCGGAAACTCTCCAGCAGCGCCTCGTCGTCGTCCTCTCCTTCCTGGCCTTCCAGCAACTGGCGCATCACGCCGATGCGCTTCTCCAGGGCATCGTCACGCGGGCCGCCCTCCTTGTAGCGCCAGTGGGCGGCGACACCGAGTTCGGCATGGCGATGCATCTCGTGGGTCCGGATCTGGACCTCCACGACGCGTCCGCTGCTGGTGCTCACCGCCGTGTGCAGGGACTGGTACAGGTTGGCCTTGGGGTTGGTGATGTAGTCGTCGAACTCACCCGGCACGGGCTGCCAGCGGGTGTGAACCAGCCCGAGCGCGGAATAGCACTGTTCGACCGTATCCACCAGGACGCGCACGGCACGCACATCGAACAGTTCGTGGAAATCCAGGCCCTTGCGCTGCATCTTCCGCCAGATGGAGTAGATGTGCTTGGGGCGTCCGGTCACGTCGGCCGGTATGTCGGAGTCGGCCAGCAGTTTGCGCAGGCGGTTCATGAACTGCTCGATGAAAGCCTGGCGATCGGAGCGCTTCTCGGCCACCAGGCGGCTGATGCGTTGATAGGTCTCCGGCTCCAGGTACCGGAACGCCAGGTCCTCCAGCTCCCATTTGAGCTGCCAGATGCCCAGCCGGTTGGCCAGCGGGGCGTGAATCATCTGGGTCTCGTGGGCGATCTCCCGCCGCGTGGCCTCATCGGCGTCGCGGGCAACGTGCAGGCGCGCGATCTGCCAGGCGAGCGCCACCAGAACGACCCGCACATCCGCGACCAGGGCCATCAGCAGCTGACGGAGCCCCTCGGCGCGCGTGAGGTCGTCGGGCAGGTAGGTGCGGCCGAAGAAGGTCAGGGTCCGGAGTTGTTCGAGAAGCTCGGAGACTTCATCCGAACAATCGGGAGGCAGTCCGACAGACCCGTGGTCGGCTTCCAGCGCGAGCGGAAGAAGGATCGTGGCCTCCACGACGGCGCGCTCGGGTGCGATGCGCGAAAGCGCTTCGAGCGCGCGATGCACGACGGCGAGCACCACCGCACCCCTGTCTCCGGCCGATTCGGTCAGGCGATCCACGAAGCCTTCGAGTCGCTCGGCTGAATGCCCCGTCCGGCGTGCATAGTCGTCGATCCAGCGCGCCAGCGCCCGGCGCTCGGAGTCGTTGACCTGGCTCACTTGCGATCAACCCAATCTGGAAGCAATTTCCGAGGATAGCCCAATCGGGGATCGGCGGGCAGAGGCTTCAGAAGCCAACCGGATCGCTGGGCGGAATCAAGGGGAGTCAGACGGGCTTCCCGGCCGAGCGATCGGTTCGTCGATCCGGGGGAAGCTTCAGGAACCGCAGCCCGATTGCACGAGCTGCTCCCCTTTTTTTATCCGAGAATACCGGGTCAGGGACCGGCGACGACCTCGAACGAATTGCTGTTGGCGCCGAAGAATCCGGTGCCCGAAGCCACTGCCTGGATGCGGTAACCGGCTCCGATGTCCGCCGGACCGATGCTGTCGATCGTCAGGGTGATCTCACCATTGGTCACCGAGCCACTCGTCAGCGTTCGAACCGTGTTGCCGTTCTGCTGGAGATTGAGCGTCACGAAGGTCGACTGATCGTCGCTGACATGGTTGCCCTGCGAGTCGACGACCTGCAGGCTGACGTCGAAATCGACATCCGCCGTCACCGGATCGGGCGGTTGCAGGGTGAATTCGAGATCATCGGGGGCACCGGCCTCGAAGGACACGCTGGCCGCCGAGGTGCCGACTCCCGATACGGAAAAGACCGGCTGAAAGACCCCGATCGTCGTCGATGTCGCGTTGAAGGCCGCGATGCCGTCAATATCCGTGAACTCACTCGCCGGCAGCGAAGCGAGGCCGTCGTCGTCGGACACTTCCACCATTGCGGTATCGACGGCGTTACCGTACTGATCCTCCACGAGCACCTGCACTTCAATCGTGTCCTGGCCGTCCGCGACCGCCGAGGGCACCGTTTCCTGCAGGAAGAACGTATCCGGCGCACCGGCCAGAATGGTGACGGTGCCGCTGCCGTTGAGACTACCCGACGTGAAAGAAACCGTGTAGTCACCAGCATCCTCGGCGGTCCCGCTGAAGCTCACTTCCCCGTTGGCATCGCTCGTCCCGGAAGTGGGAGAGGTGATCGTCAGTCCACCCGCGCTATCGAGCGAAACCTGTTCGTTGGGGACGGGATTCTGCCCGGAGTCGAGAACGGTGACGGTGATCTGCGCGTCATCGGAAGCCGTGCCGGACGTGGCGAAGGAATCGGCACTCGCCGAAGTGGCCGACACGTTCAGCCCGGCGGACTGTCCGATAACGGTCATCAGCGCCTCGTCGACATCGAACGGCGTGTCGGAAGAAATGGGATCGGCCACCGCGCCGGCCTGCAGCCGGATCGACTCACCCGTGATGGAGTTGACGTCGACGGTGCGCTCGATGCTGAAGGTCAGGCTGTCGCCGGTCGTGATGTCCACGCCGCCCGCATTCATCTGCTCGAATCGCAGCGGATCCGTGGCGGGGACGGTGGCCGGGCATACGGCATCTCCGCTCGCCGAGCACGACCAGGTCCCGGCGCTCAGCACCGCGGCGTAGACATCGAGGTTTTCGGGAAAGAGCTCCTGCAGGGCCACGTCGGTCAGGTCCGCGCTGCCGGTGTTGGTGAGGACGAGGTCGTAATTGACCGTTTCCCCGGGCGTCACGAAGGTGGGCACGCCCTGGAATTCCAGGCTGATGGATCGATCCACCTCAAAGCGGTCGCGCGCGATGACGTCGCTGCCGACGGCGCCCTGGTCGTTTTCCATGCCGAACAGTCCGAACACGCCCTGGTCGGAGCGGAAGAAGCACTGCTGGTTCAGGGCGGGCTTGATCTCGAAGGCCGACGGCGCGGACAGCACGTAGTCCAGCGACACGCTGAGATCGAAATTGTCGATGATCACGTGGCCGTTCGGATCGGTGACCTGCAGGGAGACGGCCGCCTGCGGCGTCCCCATGTCGAAGCAGAACAACGGCTCGTCGTAGTCAGGGGCGAGCACGCCCGCGGCCAGGTCGACTTCCCCGGTGGCGAAGTCATAGGTGAGCAAGTCGTCCTGCGCGGTTTCGGTGATGACTGGCAGGACCGCTACCTGCTGGCCGCCATTGACGACCAGGGAGATGTCGCTGCCGACGCGCTGAGTGGCCTGTGCCAGCGAAGATACGCCGGCCACCAGGGCGAGGATCGCGACGGCGTGAATCGCGAATTGTCGAAGATTGGAAGCTGTCACAGTCCGTTTTGTCCCGCTCATGAGCATAAGTCCGCCATTATTGTAGCGATTCCAAGTGCAAAATGACCATCCGGAGAGCATAAAAGTTCCGTTAATTCAGGGCTTTCTGGCATCATTTGCGAAACATATCACGCATTTTACCTCGCCTCACCCCCACATTTCGACCAGGCATCCTGCAACCGCTTGCGCGAGGTCTTTTCGGCCGTGCCGAGCTTCTGGGCGAAAATCTGGACCCTGTATTCCTCCACCAGCCAGCGATATCGGTCGAGCTCGGGCGTGTACCAACCCTCTGCGAGCCGGTCCAGATAGCGCTGCCACCAGGGCGCGACCTCGGCCATGCGCTGACTGTCGCGGACCGGATCGAGTTCCAGCGCTTCCAGCCGCATGTTCAAGGCCTCGAGGTAGCGCGGGTAATGCCGGAAGCGTTCGACGTCGATGTCGGCGAGAAACCCGGCGTACATCAGGTCGTCGAGCTGGCTGCG
>JAASTB010000018.1 GCA_021767625.1 Wenzhouxiangella sp. | reverse complement strand
GCGGGCAGGTGCTGATCTACCGGAACCGGCGCGGCTATGCGCCCGTGCTGATGTGCTCGGAATGCGGGTGGCAGGCCGACTGCCAGCGCTGCAGCGCGCACATGACCTTCCACCAAGCCATCCACAGCCTGCAATGCCACCATTGCGGCAGCCAGCGCCCCGAGCCCAGGCGTTGCCCGGACTGCGGATCACCCGCGCTGGTGGCACTGGGTGCCGGCACCGAGCGCCTGGAGGAGGAAGTCGCCGAACGATTCCCCGAAGTGCCCGTTCACCGGGTGGATCGGGACGCCATGGGCGGGAAGCACGAGTTCCACCGCCTGCTCGAGCGGGTTCGGCAGGGTGAGCCCTGCGTTCTGGTCGGGACGCAGATGCTGGCCAAAGGTCACCACCTGCCCGGGGTCACCCTGGCGGCGGTGCTCGACGTCGACCAGGCGCTGTTCAGCGCCGACTTTCGCTCACCCGAAAGGCTGGGGCAGACCGTGGCGCAGGTGGCGGGCCGGGCCGGGCGCGGCGACCGGCGGGGGGAATTCCTGTTGCTGACCCGGCACCCGGAACACCCCCTGCTCGAGGCGCTCGGGCGAGGCGATTACCTGTCCTATGCCGCTCCCCTGCTGGAAGAGCGTCGTCAGGCCCGGTTACCGCCGGCCAACGCGCTGGCCCTGCTGCGGGCCGAGGCGCACGATGCGCAGCCGGCGCGACGCTTCCTGGTCGATGCGGCACGACTGCTGGGCGGTCGGGGAATCGAGACGATCGGTCCACTGCCCGCCATCCTGACGCGGCGAAGTGGCTACTGGCGCTTCCAGTTGTGGCTGCAGTCCGACAGCCGCGCCGCGCTGTCCAATCACATCAGCGCGCGACTGGCCGCGCTACACGAGCTTCCGAGCGCGCGGCGCGTGCGCTGGCACGTGGACGTCGATCCGCTGGATCTCTAGAGTTCGGGCGCAAAACCACTCCGAGCACCCCTTCGGGTGCTGGACGCGCCTGGAGTCCGACCGGCCTGTCAGCCTTCTTCGTCGGTCGTGCGGTTCCGGCGAGGCGGGTTGACCCACTGCACGTCGACGCCGGACAGCCGGGCCTGGCTTTCGACGGCCCCGACGTAATCCTTGTCGACTTCGGTGGGTGCGCGCTTTTCGGAAACGCTGGCGCAGGCGGAAACGGCGAGGGCCGCGGTGACGATGAGCAGAAGAGTGAGTGTCCTCATCTTGAACCTCCCGTGCGGGTGGACTTTCACAATACATCAGACCTTGTCAAGGGTGTCAATGTTCCGCGCAGGATCGTTTCGCTGATTGCCCGCGCCCCGGCCGGCGGTGTGGCTTGCATTTGACGGGGCGATCCGTGACAATACCCGGCTATTTTCGTCAGATCGACCCAGGAACCGAGTGCCATGAAATCCGAAATCCATCCCGAATACCGCGAAGTGGTGTTCCAGGACCTGTCCAGCGACCTCGTCTTCAAGACCCGCTCGACCGTCCAGACCAAGGAAACCATCGAGTGGGAAGACGGCAACGAGTATCCGCTGGTCAAGGTGGAAGTCTCGAGCAAGTCCCACCCGTTCTACACCGGCAAGCACAAGATCATGGATTCGGGCGGCCGCGTCGACCGCTTCAAGCAGCGCTACGGCAAGGGCAAGAAGTAAGCCCCAGCCGCGCCGAATTGAATCCCCCCGAAAGCCACTGTCCGCCCCGCGCGGGCGGTGGCTTTCTCGCGTTTCGGGGCCGCTGATCGACCGCCGATCTACCACTGATCCGGATTCCGGCCCCGCTCGTCGCCTCCCTCTTTTCCCGCCGCCGCTCCGGCAGTAGCGTATGCATGTCTTAATGCAACCGGGGCGCACGCCGTGATCTCGAGATTTCAACGCGGTTTCACCATTCTGGAACTGATGATCGGTCTGGCCGTGCTGGTCATCCTGATCACGGTGGCCCTGCCGAGCATGCGCAGCACCATCCAGAACAACCGCATGACCGCGCAGGCCAACAGTTTCCTCACCGCCTTCCAGCTGGCCCGCACGGAAGCCGTCAAGCGCCGCGCGCCGGTGTCGATCTGCGCCAGCTCCGACGGCGCGAGCTGCACGGGAGACTGGGAAGACGGATGGATCGTGTTCGTCGACGGCAACGCCGCCGGCAACAGCAACGCCAGCGTTGGCGAAGTGCTGCAGGTCTGGCAGGGTCTCGATGGCGATATCAGCAATACCGGTGACGATCCGGACTTCGTGCGCTACGTCGGCAGCGGCATCGTCGATCGGGATGCGGGAACGACCTTCCCGGTCACTTTCGAACTCGAAATTCCGGGATGCACGACCGACAGCAACCGGGAAATCGAGGTGTCCCCGACGGGGCGCGCGGGTGCCAAGCGCGTCGACTGCAGTTGATCGGGCCGGAGCGAATGAATATGCAAGTCATCAATATCGGCAAATCCCGCGGCGTCACCCTGATCGAAGTCCTGGTCGCCGTGCTTGTTCTCTCGATCGGCCTGCTCGGACTGGCCGCCCTGCAGGGGTTCTCGCTGCAGGCGGGGCAGAGCGCCTACCACCGAACGCAGGCGACCAACCTGGCCTATGAAATCGCCGATTTTGCGCGATTGAATCGGTCTCAGGCCATGCAGTCGGGGGTCTGCGACGTACCGATGAAGGACGAGTGGAGCAACTTTGCCGCCACACAGCTGCCGGGAGGCACGGTGACGGCGAACATGACCGATTGCGAGCTGGGCGTGGTCCAGATCACGGTCAGCTGGGACGAGGATCGAATCGCCGACGCCGAGTCGGGCGGTGAAAGCGTGGTTGTGGAAACACGGATCTGACGGGAGCACTGGAATGCGTCGCAACAAGAACTTCAGCCGCACATGGCGAGCCCAGCACGGGGTCACCCTGATCGAACTCATGGTCGCCCTGGTGCTCGGCCTGCTCGTGCTCGGCGCCGTCATCCAGTTGTTCCTCGGCTCCAAGGCCACGTACATGTCCAACGAGGCGCTGGCCAGGGTTCAGGAAAACGGCCGCTTCAGCATGGAAGTCATCAAGCGGGAATTCCGGGGCGCGGCCTCGCGCGGCGTATGCGCTTCCCGATTGGTTTTCCAGAATCACTTCAACACGGGGTGTGGCTCGCAGCCGGAGGGGCTGTTCTCCGCCGATACCTCGATCATGGGCTGGGACTTCGCCGGCACCGAGCGGGGCGACGATTACACCCTGCCCGAGGATCTCGATCCCGCCGGTCAGTCGACCGGGCAGTGGACGGCGCAGTTGTCGGATGGCAGCACCGAGAACCTGCCGTCCTGGCTGCAGAATGAAGTGGTGCCGGGCAGCGACGTGGTCGTCGTCCGGCGCACCGAGGTCATCCCGGGCATCACGTCAGCCACGACTTCCGCTGCGACCGACAACACCCTCGAGCTGACCGGCGCTCACGGGCTGGAAACCGGTGAATTCGCGCTGGTGACGAACTGCCGGCTCAACATCAATTCCTCCGGGTCGGGCTTCACGGGCGATATCTTCCAGAATACCGGCACGGGCAGTGAATTGAACAGAAGCGGCGGGTCGTGCTCGGCCACCGGCCCCGGCAACGCCAGCGGCATCGGCAGTTGGGCCACCCAGTACGGCGACGGCATGCAGGTCTACCGAGTCGAGTTGAGCGCCTACTTCGTGGGTTTCAACGACGAAACGGGTGAGCCGGGCCTCTACCGTCACGATGTTTCGGCGGGGCGTACCGAAGAACTTGTTTCGGGTGTGGAGAACATGCAGATTCTCTACGGTTACAGCAATCCCGCCGACGAAGGCGGCGACGGCCAGACCGTCAATCACTGGCTGCCGGCAAGCGAGGTCGCGAGCTGGGATCTCGTCATCGGTGCCAGGCTTGCGCTGCTCGTTCGGTCCCCCGAAAACCTCGGAGACGGAACGACGACCGAGGACTACGACCTGGCGAGCGTGACGATCACCAACCAGGAAGACGGCAGGCTGCGCCAGCCTTTCCTTGCCGCGATCAGCCTGCGCAACCAACAGCTCGTGATGTGAGGACGACATGAACCGACCGTTCCCAGACATTCAGAAGCAACGCGGCGTCGCCCTGTTCGTCGGGCTGATGTTCCTGTTGGTCCTCACGATGCTCGGCCTGAGCGCCAGCCAGGGGTCCATCATGCAGGAGCGCATGGCCGGTAACGTCGCTGACGCCAATATCGCATTCCAGCGCGCCGAGGGCACGCTGCGCCTGGCCGAGCAGAAAGTCATTCGGTACATCGAGGGCGGCTCGGGCGGGCTCGGTTTCGTTCCGCCCAACCTGGACAAGACGGGTTTGGATCGAAACAACTGCACCATGTCCGGGTACGACTGGGACGGTGCATCCTGGAATGCCGCCTCGGAGACGGGCGGCAAATTCCTGGTGTTCAAGGTCGCCGGCCTGGAGTCGGGCGCCGGTCAGCTTTTCGGGTCGAACTGCAGCCCGCCGCCGTCCGCCAACAACCCGACCGCGGGCGAGTACTACATGATCGTCGCAAGGGCATCCGGGCCGACCGGAACGTCCGAATCCATCGTTCAAAGCATTTTCTTCCGGCCTAACTGAGAAGGCCACAGGAGTCCGACATGAGTTCAGAGAAGCTCAAGGTATTTCTTGCAACATTCGTCCTGACCGCCGCGGTCGGTGCGACAAACGTTGCGCAGGCGGAACCGCTTGAAATATCCGATGCGCCCTTGTTCGTTGCTGTCAGCGTTGGGCCGAATATCATGTTTACATTCGACGATTCGGGGTCGATGCAGTGGGAAGCGATGCCGGACGATATAACGTTCTGGTCCCATATGTATCCGAGGCCGAATAACCTATATGGGCCCGTCAATTACAGCCAGCGTATTCCGTGGTTCGGCGACAATCAGGCGTGGAACCTACGACTTCGCTCTTTTGATGTCGACGGAAGTCCTAGGGAAAATGCTCTGGCATATAATCCGCACCGTCAATATAAGCCTTGGGTAAAGTCAGATGGTTCGTTATTTGACCCTGCCGATCCCGAAGATGCTCTCTATAATCCTGCTTCTCCAGGCTTGGGGGGGATGGATTTGACTGAGCGCACGTGGCATTACTACTGGTGGGATAATGGGAACAGAAACGACTGGCGCCAATTCTGGCCAATTACCTTTTATATGTACAAAGGTTCCGGGAGCGTCAACTCTCCTAATAGTTATGTAAAGTACCAATTTCACGGTTCGAATGCTTATAAAGCGGATCCGGCAGATTCAAGTCTTACTCCCGTTTCTGGCTTTGATTGGCCGAACGGACCCAGTAGAACCGTATCCGAGGAAAGGCAAAACTTCGCGAACTGGTTCACCTTTTATCGATCCAGGGCTCTTGTGGCACGAGCTGGCATCGGACGGGCCTTTTCGACACTTCCCTCCAATGCACGAGTAGGTTTTGGAGCTATCAACAAGGGTTCGACACAGGTTGATGGTGTCAGCACCCGTACGGTTATTGATGGGGTGAGATCGTTTTCCGGTGAGGATCGCGAGACGTTTTACGAGCGGCTCTATGATCGGCATTTGACTGGAAGTACTCCGATGAGACGAGCCGCCGAAGGTGTTGGTGAGTACTTCGAGCGAACTGATTCCCGCGGACCCTGGTCTACAACTCCTGGCAGTTCGGATGGCAAAAACCTGGAATGCCGACAGAGCTTCCATATTCTGATGACCGATGGCTTTTGGAATGGAGGCGACCCGGGCGTCGGAAATGCCGATGGAAGTGGAGCAACTTCTTACACTGGCCCCGATGGCCAGTCTGGTGGGTACACACCAAGCGATCCTTTCCGCGACAACTTGCCGAATACTCTGGGTGACGTGGCGATGTACTATTGGAAGCGTGACCTTCAAGGAGATCTCGAAAACCGTGTTCCCGTCAACGAGGCTGATCCGGCTTTCTGGCAGCATTTGACGTCTTTCGGTGTGGGGCTCGGCGTAACCGGTGATCTCGATCCAGAAGATGTCCAACAGGCTGTGCTCCAAGGCGACGCCGTGGACTGGGGTAATCCTTATTCTTCCGATTCATCGAAGATCGACGACTTGTTGCATTTTGGCATCAATGGTCGGGGCGGGTTCTTCAGCGCGGCCGATCCCGACGAGTTTGCCGAGAAGTTGTCCGGCATCCTGTCGGAAATTGTGGCTCGCGCGAATTCGACGACCAGCGTGGCCGTCAGCTCTACCCGACTCGATGCCGGCGCATTCGTCTATCGTGCGCTGTTCGACAGCGAGGACTGGAGCGGCGAGCTAATCGCTGAGGATGTCTACGAAGAAACGGTGATATTCGCGAATGACGAGTTGGCGGATAAGGGCACCTCGAATCGGGACATCTACACGTTCGTGCCGGACAACGATGAACAAGGTGATCCCGACCAGATCGGAGACGGCAGCGCCGTCGCGTTCGACACCGGTGCAGCCGGCGATATCGGCGAGAGGCTGGCGATCGACGATGACGCCGACTCGGATCTGTGGAATGCGGAAAACCTCATCAGCTATATCCGTGGCAACGATTCCCTGGAAGGTCCTGACGGCTTTCGGGAAAGAAGCGTCATGCTGGGCGATATCATCAATTCCCGCCCCGTCGCCTCGACGGCCGGCAATGAGGGTTGGGGGCGCGTGGACGATGACTACCTCGACTACATTGCCGGGCACAAGAACGATCCGCGCGATTGCCCCGAAACCGGTAGCTGTGATTACGCCCGACGCGATACGGTATTCGTCGGCGCCAACGACGGCATGCTGCACGCCTTCGACGCCCGCAACCTGGAAGAGTACTTTGCCTACGTGCCGGCCTCTGTTCACGGCAACCTGAAGCACTTGGCCGACAGGAACTACTCGCACAAGTACTTCGTGGATGGTCAGATTGCCGTTGGTGACGCGAATTTCGAGGGCGACTGGGGCACCTACCTTGTTGGCACGCTCGGTGCCGGTGGTAAGGGTGTCTATGCGCTAGACGTCACCGACCCCGAGGAGTTCGACGAAGACGATGTGATGTGGGAGCTGACCGCCGAGGATGATCCCGATATCGGGTATACCTATGGCGAGCCGGTCATTACGCGATTGAACGATGATGCCGGCACCTGGGTGGCGATCTTCGGCAACGGCTACAACTCCCAGGATCTCCAGGCGCATCTGTTCGTCGTCAAGCTGTCCAACGGCGAGATCCTGCAGAAAATCCCTGTTGGCGACGCAGGGTCCAACGGTCTGTCCGGGGTCGCTGCACTGCGCGACGTCAACGAGCAGACGCATGTCGACCGCATTTACGCGGGTGATCTCGAAGGCACGATGTGGCGTTTCGATTTCGAGGACGGCACGGCAAGCGTCAAGTATGACTCAGGTCTGTATTCGTCGGGTCGTCCGATCGTATCCCGGCCGGCGCTCACGCTCGATCCGTCCGGTGGTGTGCTCGTCTATTTCGGCACCGGGAAGCTGATCGAGAAGGCCGACAAGACCGACCAGTCGCTCGAGCGGTTCTACGGCATCCGTGATCGTGGCGCTTCGGTCGAGTGGGGTGACCTGGCCTCCTCCGAGAGCGGGGGTGGCGTCGGCGGCTGGTATATCAGCCTTGACTCAAGCGGTCAAAACGGCGAGAAGACGTTCGGACCACCGAGAATCGGTTTCGGCGGCTACGTGACCTTCGCCACGTTCGAGCCAGTCAACGATGCTTGCACTCCCGGCGGTTCGCAGCGGCTTTATCTCCGTGATTCTCTGACGGGAGCTGGTGGCGGCCCCTCTGTCATTGGATCTGGCGCGCCGATCTCGCCGCCCATCACGATCAGACCACCGGGTGGCCCGGGCGCGCCTATCACGTTCCCCGGAAAGCCGGAGGACGATGACGATGACGATGACGATGACGATCCGGACTTCCCCGAGCCGCCCGACCTGACGGACGGCACGCCGGACGAATGGTGTTCGGTGATCGAGATTCCACCGCTGGTCGACAATGGGGATTGGACGCGACTGGGAAGCATTTGCGAAGGTCGACAGATATGGCGTGAAGTGCGCTAGCAGTTCGCTGCAATCTCAAACTGGAGATCCTGTCCTAGTCTAAAGTGCAGACCGGAAGGTTGGGTCGGGCTTGCGAAAGGCGTCAAGTATGGCGCGAAGTAAAACAGGCAGCATCTATTGGAGCTTCGAAATGTCGAATCAAGGTTTAAGGCTTACAATATTCACGATTGCTTTCATCGCGTTGTCGGGTCTTGGCGCTCTGTCAAGTGCACAGGCTCCTATTGCTGATGGGTTAAGCGAAGTCAGGATGGGCATTGTCGATAAGGTTGATGCCCAAGCAAATGTGATTGTCGTAGATGGTCGGGAATATCGGTTGCCTGAGGATCAAGAAGAGATTCTCAGAAATCGATTGGGCTCTGCGTTTGATGAATATTCGCGTGATATACCGAAGCAATCTGTGTCAGCCGGGGATCGAATTCGGTACGTGGTTGACGTAATGGCCGAAAGGCTTGGGCACGCGCCGCCCGAACTTTTCATTCTGGGGGTTGAGAAATGAGTGCTTCTCGATGGATGAGTGCCTCTTCGAATGGCTTCACGCTTATCGAGCTGTTGGTGGCGGTGGCAATATTGGCTATCGTCGCGGCAATCGCTATCCCCGCCTATACCAACCAGGTGGTCAAGAGCAACCGCGCCGAGGCGAAAACCGTTCTGATGCAGACCGCGCAGGCGCTGGAGCGCTGCTATACACGCTATAGTGCCTATGATTCGGCCAACTGCTCGGTGAGCTTTCCGATCGACTCCGAAACGGAGAAGTACAGCATGCCGTCGGCGAACCAGACTATTGGAACTTCAACCTACACGCTGACTGCCGTGCCACAAGGTGCTCAGTTCGACCGGGACAAGAAGTGCCTGAACTTCACGCTGACCCACAATGGCACGCGCGGCGTCAGCGGTAGCGGAACCGTCGACGACTGCTGGTAGTCCGCCGGTTTCGAAAGGTCAAGCCGAAGACCCGCCCACTGTGGCGGGTTTTTTTGTGCTCTGCTATCGTCGTTCTTTCTCCCACTGGCTCGTGTGCTCGAAGTGAATCAGGAACGCACAAGGCCGAGCCCGACGCTGGCGCCGGCCAACCTTCCCGATCTTTGCACTGCATCGAGCGCCTTCCTGCTCGTGCTCGTCGGCATGGTCGTGGCGTTGGTCTTCGCACTGGCCGGGACCGCAACCCCTGAGACATTCTGGCTGAATTTCGGTTTGTCGCTGCTGTTCGTGCAGTGGGTGGTGCTGGTCTCGGCCGCGCTGATCTGCGGGCTCAGACGCTCTCTACTGCGCGGGAACGACAGTGGAATGGGCTGGGTCGTTTTCCTCGTCATCCCGATCGTCTGCGTGGTTGCGAGCCTGGTCGTCGTGGCTTTTCTCCCGCGTGTGGGAGAGGGCGATCAACTCTGGTTCGTGCTGCGCAACACACTCATCAGTCTGTTGGCTTCGCTTGCGCTTGTGCGCTACCTGGTTTTGCAGCAACGCTGGAAGCAGCAGGTTGCCGCCGAAGCCAGCGCGCGTCTCGATGCGCTCCAGGCCAGCATTCGCCCGCATTTTCTCTTCAACGCCCTCAATACCATCGCGAGCCTGGTTCACGACAAACCCGACGAGGCCGAACAGGCCACACTCGACCTGTCTGACCTGCTTCGCACGGGGCTGCGTTCGGGCGCCAGGCAATCGCTGGCCGAAGAGCTCGAGCTGATCAGGGGCTATCTGCGCCTCGAGGCCCTGCGTCTGGGCGAGCGGCTGAAGGTCGAATGGGAGCTGGCAGATGATCTTCCGCTGGAGCAGGAGCTGCCCGCTTTGCT
Organism: Wenzhouxiangella sp.; assembly: GCA_021767625.1. Classification (GTDB taxonomy): domain Bacteria; phylum Pseudomonadota; class Gammaproteobacteria; order Xanthomonadales; family Wenzhouxiangellaceae; genus Wenzhouxiangella. Next base: position 6,634 of record JAASTB010000018.1, on the reverse strand, counting down.
GATCCAGCCATTGGTGGAGAATGCAGTCGTCCACGGCATCGCGCGCTTGCCCGAGGGCGGGCAACTGGCCATTCGCGGTGAGCGCGCCTCGCGACACCGCCTGCGCTTCGAGGTCGTCAATCCCCTGCCTGACGACTCGGCGCGACCGGCGGAGAGTAATCGCATGGCGCTCGATAACATCCGCCAGCGCCTTGCGCTCGCCTACGAGGAAGGGGCGCGTTTGAAGACCCATCGAGAGGACGGCCGATTCCGCGTCGAGCTGATCCTGCCTGCGTAGGGCGGGGTTACATCCCCAACCTACGGGAAGGCGCAGCCTGGGGCCGCCTCAACGTACAATCAGCAGGTATTCTTCCGGCGTCCTTGCCGGTACGGGCGAATTCCGGAAGTCCGACACGTTGCGCGTGACGATGGCGCTGCAGTTCTCGGCCTCGGCGGCTGCAGCAACCACGGCATCTTCGAAGTCTGGCCAGTCGAGTGCGCGTGCCCGTACCAGCTCATTGGAGGTTACTGCTGCGACCTGAAAATGCGTCAGGAGCCAATCGACCGCACGGTTGGCTGATTGTCGATTGCCGTATTTAGCCACAAGGTAGTGAATTGTTGTAACGGCATGGGCTGGGATACATGCTGACTTGTTGTCGGCAAGTGCTCGATCGATCAAGGCTGACGAGGCCTGAAAGTAGGGCTGGCGCTGCTGGAGGACATCCAGCAGTACGTTGAGGTCGATCAGGATCATGCCTGATGCTTTTGCATCCGATGGTCACGAAACTCCTTCTCGGCATCGATTTCCGGCGGCAGCAGCCCGGTAATGGCTTCGAGCGCAGTTGACGGCCGATAGTTTTCCAGCTCTCGCATCTGCCGCAGATAACGATCAATGACTTCGGTGACCGTGATTCCGTGCTCGCGTGCGTATTTCTTCGCAAACACGGCGTCCTGCACGGGGATCCGGATGGTCAGTTTGGTGGTTTCGATAGTCATGGCTCACAGGCTGGTACGGCTCATTAGCCAAAATCATACGGCAAGTGCTGACGAATTCAAAATGACATCTTCAATTTGTCAGGACCGACCTATGAAGCCGTTAGCGAGAATCGCCGGCTGGCGATGCGGCCGAGGTCTGCGACTCCATCCCGTTGGATTCTTCGTCAACTTCCTCTTCCTCGGCCTCCGGATACATCTCCAGGGCGGCCGGTGAAGTGGCGAACTGCGGCACCCAGTCGCCCTGCTCGTCGAGCGGCACCGGCGGGCGGACCCACATGCGCCAGCGCGCGAAGCCGGCCGGGACGAGGGCGGCGACGCCCATGAAGGCGAGCAGGGTGGACGGTCCGAACCACTCCATCAGGAAGCCGGCCACCAGCGGCCCGGCGATGGCACCGGAGCCGTAGAGCAGCTGCAGGCTCGAGGTGGCCTCGAGCATGTGCTCGGCCTCGATGTGGTCGTTCGTGTGCGAGGCCGACAGCGAGTACATGCTGAATCCCGTCGCCCCGTAGAGCAGGCCGGCGATCAGGATCAGGCGCGAATCCCAGGTGATCAGCCACAGGGCGCCGAGCGCCGCGACGCCGGTTGCCAGGCAGACCCAGGCCAGCACCTTCCGGCGGTCCAGCCGGTCGGACAGCATCCCGATCGGCCACATCACGACGGCGCCGCCCAGAATGCTCAGGCTCATGAAGCCGGAAATGCCCGACGGGTTGAGACCGATGCCGGCCGCCATCACCGGTGCCAGGCCCCAGAATGCACCGGTGCCGACACCGGCGAAAAGCGCGCCGACCACGCCCAGCGGAGAAGCCTCGTAGAGCTTGCGCAGGCCCAGGCGGTGCGCCTCGACGATAGGCGGCTCCTGCACGCGTGTGAGCGCGACCGGCACCAGTCCGACCGACATCAGCACCGAGGCCAGCGCGAAGAGTTGCAGCGTGTTGATGTCCCCGGCGAGCAGCAGGACCTGGCCGATGCCCAGGCCGATGAGCGTCGTGGTCATGTAGGCCGAGAAGATGTGGCCGCGCTGCTCGTTGGTCGTTTGCTCGTTGAGCCAGCTCTCGATGACGATGTAGATGCCGACGATGCACACCCCTGCCGCCGCGCGCGCGGCGAACCAGACCAGCGGGTTGGGATACAGGCCATGCAGGAGCACCGTCACGGAGCAGATGGAAGCCAGCGCGGCAAATGTGCGCACGTGGCCCGCGCCCCGAATCATTCGCGGCACGATGAAAGTGCCTGCGACGAATCCGCTGAAGTAGCCGGCCATGACCATGCCCAGCACCGTGCTCGAAAAACCCTCGATGCCGCCGCGCACGCCAAGCAGCGTGCCGATCAGGCCGTTGCCCGCCAGCATCAGTGCGATGCCGAACAGCAGGGTGGTGATTGAGACGATGCTGCGCATGCCCGAAGCTCCAGAAATCCGTGGCCGATTATGGCAGAGGAAGCGACTTGTGACAGGTTCCAGGGAGTCAGGTTCCCGGGCCCGGGTGAATCGGCTTAGAGGAAGAGCGCCTGCAGGTCATTGAGGAAGCGCTGACCTCGAGCCGTGCGTCGCAGCGACTGCCCGGCGCCGTTGTCTCCGGTGCGCTTCTCCGTGATCAGCAGTTCGAGCTCCCGCGCGCGATCGAGCGGGCCGGCGATGCTCTCGGCCGACAGCCCGGTGCGCGCCTCGAACTCGGCGAGCGCGATGGGCTCGTCGAGCCGGAGCCGATTGAGGAAGTACTCGAAGGCGAGCTCGCGCTCCGGGATCGGATAATCCTCCGCAATGAAGCTCCGGTCCCCAGCGGCCTTGAGGTAAGGGCGGGGGTGGGCCTTGCGCCGGGTGCGAACGATGCAATCTTCCGCCGGAAGGGTGATTTTGCCGTGTGCGCCCGCGCCGATGCCCAGGTAGTCGCCGAAGCGCCAGTAGTTGATGTTGTGCACGCTCTCCTGGCCCGGCTCGGCCCAGGCGGAGATCTCGTAGGGGCGCAAGCGCGCTGCCGCCAGGCGCTCGCCGCAGGCTTCCTGCATGGCGATGACGGCGTCCTCGTCTGGCAGCGTCGGGGGGTGCTTGGCGAAGACGGTATTGGGTTCGAGAGTCAACTGGTAATGGGAGAGATGGCGCGGCCCGAAGGCGAGGGCGCGTTCGACGTCGGCAACCGCCTCGTCGATCGTCTGCCCGGGCAGGGCCCACATCAGGTCCAGGTTGAAGCGCTCGAATCCGGCGGCCTTGACCGCCTCGATGGCGGTGGCCGCCTCATGGGCAGAGTGAATGCGCCCCAGCTTCTTGAGCTGCGCGTCGTCGAAGGTCTGGATGCCCAGGCTGATGCGATTGACGCCGGCGGCCCGGTAGGCCTCGAAGCGATCGTGCTCGACCGTGCCGGGGTTGGCCTCCATGGTGACCTCCGCCCCCGGGGCGAGCTGGACCCGGGCGCGCACGCCGGCCAGCAGCCGGTCGATGGCGGCCGCCGAAAACAGGCTGGGCGTGCCGCCCCCCAGGAAGACGCTGACCACCGGCCGGCCCCACACGCGCGGCAGGTCCACTTCCAGATCGGCCAGCAGCGCGTCGACGTAGCGCTCTTCGGGCAATTCATCCTTTAGTGCGTGCGAGTTGAAATCGCAGTACGGGCACTTGGCGACGCACCAGGGTAGGTGGATGTAGAGCGATAGGGGTGGGGTGGATAGCATCGGACGCTTGCGTGGGTGTTAGGGCGAGGTGGCTATTGGACTCGAATATTGGTTTGAGGTTTCAGGTTTCAGGTTTTCAGGTTTCAGGAAAACAAGCGACTTTGTCGCCCCGGCCTTGAGCCGGGGCCTTCCAGCGGTTGGCGACTTCGGTGGGGAGGTCCCGGCTCGGGGGCCGGGACGCGTGGCGAAGCCGAAGGATCGTTGCAGAAAGCCCGAATGCCTATCTCGCCGATAGCAACGGGCAAGACAACGAGCTCCTAGCCCCAGAATTGCCCTGTGTTTTCCGGAACCCTGAACCCCGAACACCGAACCCGTCTTTTCCCGAACCCCTTAGCCAGCGCTACGCTTTCAACTGCTCGATCAACGCGGCGAGGGCGCGGCCGCGGTGGCTGACGCGGGCCTTCTCTTCCATCGGCAGTTCGGCGGCTGTTGCGCCCAGTTCGCGGTCGTGGAAGAGGGGGTCGTAGCCGAAGCCGCCTTCGCCGCGCGGCGCTTCGAGGATGTGGCCGTGCCATATACCCTCGGCGATGATCGGCACCGGATCGGCTTCGTGGCGCAGCAGCACCAGGCAGCAATGGAAATGCGCCGTGCGCCGTTCCATCGGCAGGTCGGCGAGTTGGGCAAGGAGTTTGTCGTTGTTGTCGGCGTCCGAGGCCGACTCGCCGGCAAAGCGCGCCGAGTAGATGCCCGGGCGGCCGTCAAGCGCGTCGACCACCAGCCCGGAATCGTCGCCGAGTGCCGGCAGGCCGGAGACCCGGGACGCTTCGCGCGCCTTCAGCAGGGCGTTCTCGACGAAGGTCAGGCCGGACTCGTCGACCGGCGTGACGTCGAAATCGGCCTGGGAGTGGACCTCGATGTGCAGCGGTTCGAGCATGTGGGCCAGCTCACGCAGCTTGCCCTTGTTGCCGCTGGCCAGGACCAGCTTGCCGCCGTCAAGCGCCATTTAGCGCGGCGTCCTGCGCGGCGATCAATTCGCGAATGCCCTTTTCGGCCAGTTCCAGCATGCCGTCGAGCTCGTCGCGGCGGAAGGCGTGGCCTTCGGCGGTGCCCTGGATCTCGATGAATCCGCCGCCGTCGTTCATGACCACGTTAAGGTCGGTATCGGCGCCGGAGTCTTCGCGGTAGTCCAGGTCGAGAACGGGATCCGGGCCGAGCATGCCGACCGACACGGCGGCCACGCGGCCGTGAATCGGGCTCTTCTTGACCTTGCCGGCATCGAACAGGCCGTCCATGGCGTCGACCAGGGCCACGTAGGCGCCGGTGATCGAGGCCGTGCGCGTGCCGCCGTCGGCCTGGAGCACGTCGCAGTCGAGCGTGACCGTGCGTTCGCCCAGGGCCTCGAGATCGATGACGGCGCGCAGGCTGCGGCCGATCAGGCGCTGGATCTCGAGTGTGCGTCCACCCTGCTTGCCGCGCGTGGCCTCGCGCATGTTGCGCGTGCCGGTGGCGCGCGGCAACATGCCGTACTCGGCGGTCACCCAGCCCTGGCCCTTGCCCCGCAGCCAGGGCGGGACGCGTTCCTCGACGCTGGCGTTGCAGAGCACCCGGGTCTCACCGCAGCTGATCAGCACGGAGCCCTCAGCGTGGCGCGTGAAATGGCGCTCGATGGTCACGGGGCGGAGTTCGTCGTTCTGGCGTCCGGACGGTCGGGTCAAAACCGGGGTTTCCTTTCTCTCGGGGGTCGGGGAAGGGTACCATGTCGGACTGTTTCCAGCGGCTCTGTGGCCCGACGACAATTGCCATGATCAGAAGCATGACCGCCTACGCCCGGCGCTCCGGCCACCTGGAGGCCGGGCAGCTGACCTGGGAGATCCGCTCGGTCAACCAGCGCTTTCTCGACCCCAGCCTGCGCCTGCCCGAGGACTTCCGGACGCTGGAGCCCGGTATCCGCAGCCGGCTCAAGGAGCGCCTGGGCCGCGGCAAGGTCGAAGTCTCGCTCAAGTTCCAGCCCGATCCGGCCGCCGCGGCCGCCGACATGCGCATCAATCTCGACGTGGCCCGCAACCTGCTGCGCGCGCACGACGAAATTGCCGACCTGGCCGGCGGCAGCGCCGAGCCCGACCTGGTGCACCTGCTGTCCTGGCCGGGCCTGATCGAGCAGGCCGACAGCGACCTCGAGTCCGCCTTCGAGCCGGCGCTCGCGCTGTTCGACGAAGCCGTCGACGAGTTGATCGCCGCGCGCGAGCAGGAGGGGCGCGCGATTGCGGCGATGATCGAGCAGCGTCTGGCCGGCATCGAAGAGCAGGCTCGCCTCGTGCGCGAGCGCATGCCGGCCATCCGCGCGGCGGTGGATGCGCGGTTTCGCGAGAAGCTGGAGTCCCTCGACGTCGCCGTCGACGAGGGCCGCATCGAGCAGGAAGTGGTCATGCAGCTGCAAAAGCTCGATGTCGACGAGGAGCTCGACCGGCTTGAGACGCATGTTGCCGAAGTCAGGAGAGTCATGGCGCTCGACGAGCCGGTTGGCCGCCGCCTGGATTTCCTGATGCAGGAACTCAACCGCGAGGCCAACACCCTGGGCTCGAAAGCGACCCTGGCCGAGGTCGGCCAGGCCGCCGTCGAGCTGAAGGTGCTGGTCGAGCAGATGCGTGAGCAGGTGCAGAATGTCGAGTGACGGCGACCTGTTCCTGATCGCCGCGCCCAGCGGCGCGGGCAAGACCAGTCTGATGCGGGCGCTGCTTCAGCAGTGCCCGAAGGTGGCGCTGTCGGTGTCCGACACGACACGGCCGGCCCGCAAGGGCGAGATCGACGGCGAGCAGTATCATTTCGTCTCGGTCGAGGAATTCGAGCGGGGCATTGCCGACGGCGACTACATCGAGTACGCCGAGGTCTACGGCAACTACTACGGCACCCGGCGCGACCGCGTGGAGGCGCTGTGGGGTTCGGGGCGCGACGTGCTGCTGGAGATCGACGTGCAGGGCGCCGAGCAGATCCTGCGCTCGCACCCCGATGTCTGCACCATCTTCATCCTGCCGCCGTCGATGGCCGTGCTGGCCGAGCG
>JAASTB010000222.1 GCA_021767625.1 Wenzhouxiangella sp. | reverse complement strand
CTCGGCGGCTTCCTTCCAGGAGACCACGCGCGTGCTGACCGACGCGGCCGTTCGCGGCACCGTCGACAACCTGCGCGGCCTGAAGGAAAACGTGATCGTCGGGCGGCTCATTCCGGCCGGCACCGGGCGGATCGCCGCCCAGCGCCGCAAGGAGCGCCGCCACGAGGAGGCCGATGCCGAACTGGCCGCGCTGCTGCGCGCCTCCGACGCGGAGGATGCCAAGGTCGAGGAATCGGCTGGTGGGGACTCCGAGGAGTAGGGCGGTTTCGCCAGGTTTGCGGCGTCGGACTCCGGCGTCGCAGGCCCTTTCGGGCCGAAATTCCAAGGACCAAGCACCAAGTACCAGACAAATCACAAGTACCAAATTTCAATGACCTAAACGGCCGCGCCCGCGTCAATCGGAGCCGGCTGCTTGTTTCGGTCATTGAGGTTTCGGACATTGGTCCTTGTTTGGGGTTTGGTGCTTGGTATTTGGAATTTCCGACCTAAAGCGGGCCTCGGCGCTTCCCGATCTCCCCGCCCGTTGCATTTAGCCAGCCCCGGGTGTTGACACCACCCCCACAACCCCTTAGAATTCTCGTTCTTCGGCAGGCCGGGTTTGCGGCCTGTCGTTTGTTTTCTTGTGATACCAAAAAATTATGGCGACGATCAATCAGTTGGTCCGCAAACCGAGGCGGCCCCAGGAATCAAAATCGAACGTGCCGGCGCTCGAGGCTTCGCCTCAGAAGCGTGGCGTCTGCACCCGCGTGTACACCACCACGCCGAAGAAGCCGAACTCGGCGCTTCGCAAGGTGGCGCGTGTGCGCCTGACCAATGGCTATGAAGTGACCAGCTACATCGGCGGCGAAGGGCACAACCTCCAGGAGCACTCCGTGGTGCTGATTCGTGGCGGTCGTGTCAAGGACCTTCCCGGCGTGCGCTATCACACCGTGCGCGGCAGCCTGGACACCGCCGGTGTCTCCGATCGCCGCCAGGGCCGCTCCAAGTACGGCGCCAAGCGTCCGAAGAACTGACGGAACTAGACAAATGTCACGCAAGCATTCCAATTTCGAGCGCGACATCCTGCCGGATCCCCGATTCGGCAGCGAGATGATCGCCCGATTCATCAATATGGTGATGATGGACGGCAAGAAGTCCGTCGCCGAGCGCATCGTCTACGGCGCCATCGAGGAGATCGAGGGCAAGGGCAATGCCGAGCCGCTGGCCGCCGTCGAGAAGGCGCTCGAGAACGTTGCGCCGGCCGTCGAGGTCAAGTCGCGCCGCGTCGGTGGTGCCACCTATCAGGTGCCGGTCGAGGTGCGTCCGAAGCGCCAGCAGGCCCTGGCGATGCGCTGGGTGATCGATGCCGCGCGCAAGCGGGGCGAGAACACCATGCCGCGCCGCCTGGCTGGCGAGCTGCTCGACGCGATGGAAGAGCGCGGCTCCGCCGTCAAGAAACGCGAAGATACCCACCGGATGGCCGAAGCCAACAAGGCTTTCGCCCACTACCGCTGGTAAGTCGCAAGTAACGAGGTCAATATCGTGTCTCGCAAGGTATCCATTGAGCGCTATCGGAACATCGGCATCATGGCTCACATCGATGCCGGCAAGACCACTACGACCGAGCGCATCCTGTTCTACACCGGCATTTCGCACAAGATCGGTGAAGTGCATGACGGCAATGCCGTCATGGACTGGATGGAGCAGGAGCAGGAGCGCGGCATCACGATTACCTCCGCGGCCACGACCTGCTTCTGGCAGGGCATGGACAAGGATTGGCCGGAATACCGGATCAACATCATCGATACCCCGGGCCACGTCGACTTCACGATTGAAGTCGAGCGCAGCCTGCGCGTGCTCGACGGTGCCGTGGCTGTGTTCTGCGCCGTCGGTGGCGTCGAGCCGCAGTCCGAGACGGTGTGGCGCCAGGCCACCAAGTACGAAGTGCCGCGCATGGCGTTCATCAACAAGATGGACCGCATGGGCGCCAACTTCCACCGCGTGGTCGAGCAGATCCGCAAGCGCCTGGGTGCCCGTCCGGTGCCCATTCAGCTGCCGATCGGCTCGGAAGAGGATTTCGAGGGCGTTGTCGACCTCGTGAAGATGCGTGCCATCTACTGGGACAACGACAACATGGGCACGACCTATGAGGCCCGTGACATCCCGGAAGAGCTCAAGGCCGACGCCGAAGCCGCTCACGAGCAGCTGGTCGAGTCCGCCGCCGAGGCTTCCGAGGGGATGATGGAGAAGTACCTCGAAAACGGCGAGCTCTCCGCCGAGGAGATCATCGAGGGTCTGCGCGCTCAGACGCTGGCCAACGAGATCGTCCCGGTGCTGTGCGGTACTGCCTTCAAGAACAAGGGCGTTCAGGCGCTGCTCGACGCCATCGTGGAATACATGCCTTCGCCGACCGAGGTGAAGGACATCCGCGGCGTCAACGAAAACGAAGAGGAAGAGCGTCGTCCGTCCAGCGATGAGGCGCCGTTCGCGGCGCTGGCTTTCAAGATTGCCACCGATCCCTACGTGGGCTCGCTCACCTTCTTCCGTGTCTATTCGGGCGTGGTCAAGGCCGGCGACACCGTGTTCAACCCCGTCAAGGGCAAGAAGGAGCGGATCGGTCGTCTCCTGCAGATGCACTCGAACTCGCGCGAAGAGATCAAGGAAGTCCGCGCCGGCGACATCGCCGCGGCCGTGGGTCTCAAGGATGTGACCACCGGCGACACGCTGTGCGATCCGTCCGACGTGATCACGCTTGAGCGCATGGAGTTTCCGGAGCCGGTCATCGCCGTCGCCGTCGAGCCGAAGTCCAAGGCCGACCAGGAAAAGATGGGTATCGCGCTGGGCAAGCTGGCCCAGGAAGATCCCTCCTTCCGCGTGCGCACGGACGAGGAGTCGGGCCAGACGATCATTTCGGGCATGGGCGAGCTTCATCTCGACATCATCGTCGACCGCCTCAAGCGCGAGTTTAAGGTCGAGGCCAACGTGGGAAAGCCGCAGGTGGCCTACCGCGAAACGATCCGCCAGCCCGTCGAGGCCGAAGGCAAGTTCGTTCGCCAGTCGGGCGGCCGCGGCCAGTACGGCCACGTCAAGATCAAGCTCGAGCCGATGGGCGAGGGCGGTGGCTACGAGTTCGTCGACCAGATCGTCGGCGGCGTCGTGCCCAAGGACTACATCAGCTCGGTCGACAAGGGTATCGAGGAAGCCATGCAGAACGGCGTTCTGGCCGGCTATCCGATGGTCGACATCAAGGCCACCCTGTTCGACGGCAGCTACCACGAAGTCGACTCCAGCGAAATGGCGTTCAAGATCGCCGGCTCGATGGCGTTCAAGGACGGCGCGCAGAAGGCCAAGCCGGTCATTCTCGAGCCGGTCATGAAGGTCGAGGTCGTGACGCCCGAAGAGTACATGGGCGATGTCATGGGTGACCTGAACCGCCGACGCGGCCTGGTTCAGGGCATGGAAGATGCCCCGGCCGGCAAGATCATCCGGGCCAACGTTCCGCTTTCGGAAATGTTCGGTTATGCCACCGACCTGCGCTCGATGAGCCAGGGGCGCGCCAACTACGTGATGGAGTTCCTCGCGTACGAAGAGGCGCCGAGCAGTGTGGCCGAAAACATCATGAAGAAGAGCGCCTGAGCGCAAGAAATCTGAAGAGGATTAGCAGCTATGTCCAAGGCAAAGTTTGAACGCACCAAGCCGCACGTCAACGTGGGCACGATCGGTCACGTTGACCACGGCAAGACGACGCTGACGGCGGCGCTGACGAAGGTGTGCGCGGAAGCGCGTGGTGGTGAGTTCCGCGCGTACGACCAGATCGACAATGCGCCGGAAGAGCGCGAGCGCGGCATCACGATTGCCTCGGCTCACGTCGAATACGAGTCGGACAACCGTCACTATGCCCACGTGGACTGCCCGGGTCACGCCGACTACGTGAAGAACATGATCACGGGTGCGGCGCAGATGGACGGCGCGATTCTGGTGGTTTCGGCCGCTGACGGTCCGATGCCGCAGACGCGCGAACACATTCTGCTGGCCCGCCAGGTTGGTGTTCCGTCGATTCTGGTCTACCTGAACAAGGCCGACATGGTCGACGACGCCGAGCTGCTTGAGCTCGTCGAGATGGAAGTTCGCGAGCTGCTGAGCGACTACGACTTCCCGGGTGACGACACCCCGGTGATCACCGGTTCGGCGCTCAAGGCGCTGGAAGGCGACGACTCCGACATCGGTGTGCCGTCGATCCTGAAGCTGGTCGCGGCCCTGGACGAGTACGTTCCGGAGCCCGAGCGCGACCTGGACAAGGACTTCCTGATGCCGATCGAGGACGTGTTCTCGATTTCCGG
>JAASTB010000221.1 GCA_021767625.1 Wenzhouxiangella sp. | reverse complement strand
TGCGGCGCTGGGCGGCGATCCGCCCGGTGCCGGCCGGAATGAGCCGCCCGACGATCACGTTTTCCTTCAGGCCGCGCAGGTTGTCGACGGTGCCGCGAACGGCCGCGTCGGTCAGCACGCGCGTGGTCTCCTGGAAGGAAGCCGCCGAGATGAACGACTCGGTCGCCAGCGAGGCCTTGGTGATGCCGAGCAGCACGGTCTGGAAGCGCGGCGGAATCTTGCCGGATTCTTCCAGGCGCTCGGCCTCTTCGATGGCTCGGATGCCTTCGACCTGCTCACCCTTGAGGAAGCTGCTGTCGCCCGGATCGGTGACCTCGACCTTGCGCAGCATCTGGCGGATCACCACCTCGATGTGCTTGTCGTTGATCCCGACACCCTGCAGGCGGTAGACGTCCTGGATCTCCTGGACCAGGTAGTCGGCCAGGCGCTCGACGCCCAGCAGACGCAGGATGTCGTGCGGATTGGGCTCGCCGTCGACGACGGTTTCGCCCTTGGCCACGTGCTCGCCCTCGAACACCAGGACCTGGCGCCACTTGGGAATCAGCTCCTCGTGGGTGTCGCCGTTCTCGTCGGTGATCACCAGGCGCTGCTTGCCCTTGGTCTCCTTGCCGTAGCTGACCACGCCGGAGGCCTCGGCCAGGATGGCGCCTTCCTTGGGCTTGCGCGCCTCGAACAGGTCGGCCACGCGGGGCAGACCGCCGGTGATGTCGCGGGTCTTGGACGATTCCTGCGGAATGCGTGCGACCACGTCACCGACCTTGATCTCCTGCCCGTCGGAGCAGTTGATGACCGCCCCGGCCGGCAGGTAGTACTGCGCCGGCTGCTCGGTACCCGGAATGTTGAGCACCTTGCCTTTCTTGTCGAGCAGGCGAATCATCGGGCGCAGGTCCTTGCCTTCCGAGCCGCGCTTCTTCGGGTCGGTCACAACCATCGAAGTCAGGCCGGTGACTTCGTCGACTTCCTCTTCGACGGTCACACCGCCGATGAAGTCGTGGAAGCTGGCCACACCGGCCAGTTCGGCAATGACGGGGTGGGTGTGCGGGTCCCAGTTGGCCACCTGCTGGCCGACGTCGACGGTGTCGCCTTCCTTGACGTGCAGCAGCGCGCCGTACGGAATCTTGTAGCGCTCACGCTCACGGCCATGGCTGTCGATGACCGACAACTCGCCGGATCGGGACACCGCGACCAGCTTACCGTCGACGTTCTCGACCGACTTGAGGTTGTAGAGCCGGACCGATCCGGCCGACTTGACCTCGATGTGGTCGACGGCGACGGCACGCGAGGCGGCACCGCCGATGTGGAAGGTCCGCATGGTCAGCTGGGTGCCCGGCTCGCCGATGGACTGGGCCGCGATCACGCCGACGGCCTCGCCCTGGTTGACGACCGAGCCGCGGGCCAGGTCGCGACCGTAGCAGGCCGCACAGATGCCGTGACGGGTATCGCAGGTAATCGGCGAACGCACGAAGACCCGGTCGATGCCGTGCTCTTCCAGGGTCTCGACCCACTCCTCGTCGAGGAGCGTGCCGCGCGGGCAGAGCACCTCGTCGCTGTCGGCCGGGTAGATATCCTCGCCGACGACGCGGCCGAGAATCCGCTCGCCGAGCGGCTCGACGACGTCGCCGCCCTCCACGATCGGCAGCATCTCGAGGCCGCGCTCGGTGCCGCAGTCCTCTTCGATGACCACCAGGTCCTGGGCCACGTCGACCAGGCGACGGGTCAGGTAACCGGAGTTGGCGGTCTTGAGCGCCGTATCGGCCAGACCCTTACGGGCACCGTGAGTGGAGATGAAGTACTGGAGGACGTTGAGGCCCTCGCGGAAGTTCGCGGTGATCGGCGTCTCGATGATCGAACCGTCCGGCTTGGCCATCAGGCCGCGCATGCCGGCGAGCTGACGAATCTGCGCCGCGGAACCACGCGCGCCGGAGTCGGCCATGATGTAGATCGAGTTCATGGAGTCCTCCTCGATCTCGTTACCTTCGGTGTCGATGCGCTGACGCTTGCCGATGCGCTTCATCATGGCGCGAGCGACTTCCTCGTTGGTGCGCGACCAGATGTCGACCACCTTGTTGTAGCGCTCACCGGAGGTCACCACACCCGAGGCGTACTGGTCCTGGATGTCGACCACTTCCTTTTCGGCCCGCTCGAGGATGGCCTTCTTCTCGGGCGGAACCTGCAGGTCGTCCAGGCAGATCGACACACCGGCCCGGGTGGAGTAGGCGAAACCGGTGTACATCAGCTGGTCGGCGAAGACCACGGTCTTCTTCAGGCCCAGCTTGCGATAGCACTCGTCGATCAGCTTGGAGATCTGCTTCTTCTTCAACACCTGGTTGACCAGCTCGAACGGCAGGCCCATCGGCAGGATCTCCCGCAGCAGCGCCCGGCCCACCGTTGTCTGGTACCGATTGAAGACCTCGGTCTCGGTGCCGTCCTCGTCGATCTCGATTTCGCGGATACGAACGGTGACGGCGGCCTGCAACTCGACCTTCTGGTTCGAGTAGGCCCGGTTGACCTCGGCCACGGACGAGAAGTACATGCCCTCGCCCTTGGCGCCGGCGTTCTTGCGGGTCATGTAGTACAGACCCAGCACGACGTCCTGGGTGGGCACGATGATCGGCTCGCCGCTGGCCGGCGACAGGATGTTGTTCGACGACATCATCAGAGCGCGCGCTTCGAGCTGGGCTTCCAGCGAAAGCGGCACGTGAACGGCCATCTGGTCACCGTCGAAGTCGGCGTTGAAGGCCGTGCACACCAGCGGATGCAGCTGGATGGCCTTGCCCTCGACCAGCACCGGCTCGAAGGCCTGGATACCGAGGCGGTGGAGCGTCGGCGCGCGGTTGAGCAGGACCGGGTGCTCGCGGATGACTTCCTCGAGGATGTCCCAGACTTCCGGCTCTTCGCGCTCGACCAGCTTCTTGGCCGCCTTGATGGTCATGGCCAGGCCGCGGCGCTGCAGCTTGGAGAAGATGAACGGCTTGAACAGCTCCAGCGCCATCTTCTTGGGCAGACCGCACTCATGCAGCTTGAGCGTCGGGCCGACCACGATGACCGAACGGCCCGAGTAGTCGACGCGCTTACCGAGCAGGTTCTGGCGGAAACGACCCTGCTTGCCCTTGATCATGTCGGCCAGGGACTTCAGGGGGCGCTTGTTGGTGCCGGTAATGGCGCGGCCACGGCGACCGTTGTCGAGCAGCGCGTCTACCGACTCCTGCAGCATGCGCTTTTCGTTGCGCACGATGATGTCCGGCGCGTTGAGCTCGAGCAACCTTTTCAGACGGTTATTGCGGTTGATCACGCGGCGATACAGATCGTTCAGATCCGAGGTCGCGAAACGACCGCCGTCGAGCGGCACCAGCGGACGCAGGTCCGGCGGCAGCACGGGCAGCACGGTGAGGATCATGTACTCGGGCCGGTTACCCGACTCGATGAACGCCTCCATCAGCTTGATGCGCTTGGACAGGCGCTTGATCTTGGTCTCGGAGTTGGTCGCCGAGATCTCCTCGCGCAGCTGCGCCAGCTCGGAGTTGAGATCGATGTTCTTGAGCAGTTCGAACACGGCCTCGGCGCCCATCCGGGCGTCGAACTCGTCGCCATATTCCTGCATCGCGTCGAGGTACTCCTCGTCGGTCAGCAGCTGGCCGCGCTCGAGCATGGTCATTCCCGGGTCGAGCACCAGGTAGGACTCGAAGTACAGGATGCGCTCGATGTCGCGCAGCGTCATGTCCAGCATCAGGCCGATGCGGCTGGGAAGCGACTTCAGGAACCAGATGTGCGCCACCGGCGAGGCCAGGTCGATGTGACCCATGCGTTCGCGCCGCACCTTGGTCAGCGTGACCTCGGTGCCGCACTTCTCGCATTTGACGCCGCGGTGCTTCATGCGCTTGTACTTGCCGCAGAGGCACTCGTAGTCCTTGACCGGCCCGAAGATGGCCGCACAGAACAGGCCCTCGCGCTCCGGCTTGAAGGTCCGGTAGTTGATGGTTTCCGGCTTCTTGACTTCGCCGAAGGACCAGGAACGGATCAGCTCCGGGGGAGCCAGGCCGATGCGGATGGCGTCAAATTCCGTGATCTGGTTCTGACGCTTGTAGAGATTGAAAAGGTCGCGCACTTGCTGCCTCCTCCGAAATCAGGACTCTTCGAGTTCGATGTTGATGCCCAGCGAGCGGATTTCCTTCACCAATACGTTGAAGGACTCCGGCATACCCGCGGTCATCTGATAATTGCCGTCGACGATGGACTTGTACATCTGGTTGCGGCCCTGCACATCGTCGGACTTGACGGTGAGCATTTCCTGCAGCGTGTACGCCGCACCGTAGGCCTCCAGCGCCCAGACCTCCATCTC
>JAASTB010000017.1 GCA_021767625.1 Wenzhouxiangella sp. | reverse complement strand
GTCGGGAATGGCGTCTAGCGGCGTGCGGAACATGGCAATCGTGCCCCAGGCGGCGAGCAGGCCCGCGAGCATCAGGACGAGAAAGCGGTTCCTGATGGACCAGCGAATGATGGCTCCGATCATGACCGGTCTCCCTTGGAGTCGGTTTCATCGCCCGCCGAGGTTTGGGTGTCGCCGTTGCTACCGGACTCTTGGCGTACTTCTTCATGATTCATGCCTTCATGCTTCATGGAGCCGTTGTCCTCGCCGCCGCGATCCATCTCGCTGTGGTCCATTTCAGCGTGGTCCATCTCACCGTGATCCATGGCCGGGGTTTCTGCCGCCTCGTCCGCCATTCGGATCAGGCTGGCGTCCACGCTCGCCTCGGAATCGATCAGGAACTGGCCGGAAACGACGATGCGTTCTCCTTCTTTCAGTCCCGTAAGAATTTCGGTCATGCCGTCCGCCTCGAGGCCGGTTTCAACCTGTGCCGGCCGGAATCGCCCATCGGGCAACGCCAGAATGACGCGTTTGCCCCTGCCGGTGCGGATGATCGACTGGGTGGGAACGGCGAGCGCTTCGCGGTGCGGGTCGGCTGCGATTTCCACGCTGGCGTACATATTGGGCTTCAGCGCGAGGTCCGGATTGTCGTAGGCCAGGCGAACCTGGCCGGTTCGCGTCTCAGCACGCATGCTCGGATAGACATAGTCGACTTCTCCGACCCACTCGCGATCCGTGGCGGAGAATGGCAGATTCATCGAAGCGTGTTGCCCAGTCTTGACCCAGGCAATCTGGCCTTCGAACAGATCGACTACCACCCAAACTCGGGACAGGTCGGCGATGCTCATGATGGTCGCGCCAGGCTGGACATACATGCCTTGGCGCACGTTGAGATCGGTGATGTACCCGTTCCGCGCCGCCTTCACCGTGAATAGCCGCGAAGAACTGCCTCGCTGCCGGAGTGATTCAACCTGCTCGTCGGACATGCCCAGGGCGTGCAGGCGAATGCGGGCGGCCCGAAGCAAGGACTGGTTGCCAGTCCGGCTGGCCTGGAGGTACTCCTCCTGCGCGCTCACCAGCGCCGGAGAGTAGATCTCGAACAGGGCTTGACCGGCTGCTACCTGGTCTCCCCGGGTTTCGACGTGCAGTTCTTCGATCCAGCCGTCGGTGCGAACGTGCACATGGGAGATGCGCCCCTCGTCGGGTGTGACAAGGCCGACAGTCTCGATCTCGCGATTCATGTCACGGCGTTCAACGGGCGCCACCTTGACGCCAATGTTGTTGATGACCGTCGGATTGATCCGGATCGAGGGTTCCTGCCCGCTGTCTTGCCCGGCTTCATCGGCATAAACGGGGACCAGGTCCATGCCCATCGGGGATTTGCCGGGCTCATCGCGCCGGTAATTGGCATCCATGGGGGCGACCCAGTAGAGGATCTCGCGCTCGGCCTTCTCCGCTTGCTCCGAGTCGCCGGTCGTGGTTCCGGCAAGGAACCAGGCGGCCGTGAAGCCGACTGCAGCAGCCATAAGGGTTATCATGATGATTTGTAGCTTGTTCAAGACTGTTCTCCTACCAGGTAGGTGATACGGGCCCAGGCCTTGCCGGCCCGGGCGGCCAGTTCGGCCTGTTTGATCTGCACGTCCAGAGCGGCCAGCTGGCTGCGAATGAGCTCAGCGAAGTCGGTCTGTCCGTTGGCGTAGGTCGTGATGGAGGCTTCAACGGTCTGTTCGGCGCGCTGGTTCACCACTTGCTCGTAAAGGGCTATCCGTTCCTGATAGCGCAGCCAGTCGCTCAGGGCCTCGTCCAATTGCCTGCGCAAATCACGTAGACGATTGTCGAGCTCAAACTGCGCAGCGCGGCTGCGTTGGACGGCCGCTTCGTGCCGCTTGTCTTGCCGCTGGCCGGTAAACAGCGGCACTGTCAGGCTCACGCCGATGCTGGCAAGGTCCGGCCGTTCGGAACGAAAGCCATACCCCGCTTCGACGGCAAGCTTCGGCTTGTAGGCCTGCCGGGCCAGCTCGATGCCTTGGTCGGCGGCTTCCGCCAGGGATTGTCGGGCCGTAATCTCCGGGTGATCGACCAGATGACGTTCGAGTTGATCGAGTTGAGTTGAACCAAGCTCGAATTCTGGTAGGCCGTCTGGAACACGGCGATAGGCCTCGCTGCCGATATAGCGCGCCAAGGCGGCGCGGGCGTTTTCGGCCATGCGACGGTGCTCCGCGATCCGATCGTCGAGCAATGAGAGTTCGAGTTCCGAGCGCAATAGGCTCTGGGCGTTCAGCCCCCCGGTCGCGAAGCGTGATTGCAGTGATTCGATCTGCTGTTCGATGCGGCCGCGGCTCTGCTGCAGGACATCGACGGCCCGTCGCTGCCACGCCAGTTCCAGCCAGGCCGTTCGCGTTTCCAGGGCGATGCGGCGCAGAGCTTCGTCGCGGCGGGCTCGTTCGGCTTCAGCTTCGGCATTGCGTTGGCGGCCCCGAACATCCAGCGTCCGGCCAGCGGGAAACTCCTGGCGTAATCCAAGTCGTAGAGCCTGGGTCATTCCTTCCTGGTCGAGGCTGAATGTGTCTACAGGGACATTCATCACCTGGGCCGAAACCATGGGATCAGGTAGCTGGGAGTCGGCCACGGCCTCACTGTCGAGGGCTTGGGCGCGAACGGAGAATCGCGTCACCGAAGGATCGGCGGCGCTGGTGGCTAAAGCCACAGCAGCTTCAATCGTCAGGTCGTTCTCCGCTGACGTTGTTGCGGCGAAATCCTGCTCGGGCTGCTTGTCGGCAGGCGCGGCCGGCGAGGCCGCAGCTGACACCATTAGCAGCAGAAGTGCGCAACAAGAAAGCCAGGGCCAGCGGACCTGCGGCATCGACATCGCGAGGGTGCCATTGGACATGGTGAACCTCTCTTCGGGTTGTATGGAGCGTGGTAAGGAATTAGCTGGCGATCAGCGATTCCTGCCGGTCACTGAGGCAGGAATAAACCGCCGTGAAAAACTCGAAGAGATTACGCCTGGGGAGGGCGCAGGGGGGTATCGATGGTATTGCGAGGCGCGCGGGAATCGATGCTGGTTGTCGCTGCATCAGCCGGCAGGTGTCGGGATGCCGACAGGCGAGTGGGCACAACAAGCGTCAGAGCTGGACATGCGCAATCGCAGTCGTCGTGTTGGCATTCCTGATCTTCCACACAGCAATTGCGGTGATTCATGCTTGAGCTGTTGTCGTCGGACGCTGCATCAAGCGGGTTGTGGCAAACATCCGAAGCAGTTTCTTCGGACGAATCGGTTACAACTGAGGCAACTGGAGAGGGCATGCTGCTGGCGGATCCATGCGTCATATCTGATGCCCATGGCGCAACGCTACCGGCCACCAGAGCGATGACTAGCGCGTAGCGGAGCAATATGGTGAACGCAACATGCATGATTCGAGCTTATCAGAATCCAATTCGAATGAAAAGTGCCAAGCCGCGAGCGTCTGCCGGCTGGGCGCCTCAATGGGGCCAGCTCAGACCGGTTTTCGCTCTTGCTACTATGAATACCAAACAATAGACCTCACTCGCTCCAGAATAGTTGCATGTGCCCTAAAAGGGGTTGCCCGGAGAGTGCCTGCTGTATTCTTGGCTCTTCCCGACTTCGTGTGGGCTGACCGGTTCGGATAGGCTACCGGCTGGCTCCGATTCGAGCCCAGTTTCATGCGCGACTGCGAGCTCTAGCGCCAGATTCTCGGCATTCAGGCGTCCTGGGATGTATCCGAGGTGAATGCCGACCTGCCGGGCACCAGCGTGACCGTCCACGTTCGCCACTTCGGCACGGATATGGCTTGCCCGAAGTGCGGGGTGGGGTCAGGGGAAATGTTCAAATTCTGTTCTCGTTGCCGCATCCGCTCAAATGGTGGGAAACCTGGCAATAGTGGGGCGCCTTATTCAGTATCAATTCGTTCCACTGGCTTCGACGCCCCGTGTGTTGTCCCGCGCAGTAAGCCCAACGAAATGATAGATAGTACACCGCACACGATCGCGACATCGGCAAGATTGAAGGCTGGCCAATGCCAGGATCGCCAAAAGAAATCAAGATAATCGATAACATGGCCGCGGAAGATTCGGTCGACTACATTGCTGGCCGCGCCCCCAAGAACAAGACTGTAGGCGATGCTTTCTCCTCTGGATCGGGTGTCGTAAATCAGTCTGGTCAGGATGATTGAGACAGCAATTGCGACAGCGGACAGGAAGTAGCGCTGCCAGCCTCCAGCGTTCGCGAGAAGGCCGAATGCTGCGCCAGTGTTCCATGTGTGCAACCAGCCAAAAAACGGGGTCACTAGGATGGATTCGCCATAAGTCATTGACTGTTGCACCATCCATTTAACAGCTTGGTCGAATGATGCCACTACGGCTGATATCAAGAAGGCGATAAACGGGGAAAACTTCGTGTCGTGGCTGAACATGAACTAGCTCCTTATCGCAAGTATGCGCCTAGCGCCGTTGAGCACAATGACGCCCGCGATGGATCCAATAACAAGGTCTGGATAGTTCGAGCCGGTCCACGCAACGAGGGCGCCGGCTGATATCACGCCCAAATTGATCACCACGTCATTGGCCGAAAATATCCAGCTTGCTTTCATATGCGCTGGTCCTTTTCGATGCTTGAATATCATTAGCAGGCAAATTGTATTGGCAATCAGCGCGACGAACGCGATTGCCATCATCACCAGTGATTCGGGCTCACTTCCGAATACAAAGCGTCTTGCCACTTCGGCGAGGACGCCCAAAGCCAAGATCAGTTGGAGTATGCCGGCCAAACGCGCTGCCCGTAGCTGCATCATCGCGCTGTGCCCAACCGCAAAGAGCGCAAGTCCATACACCGCCGCATCGGCAAAATTGTCCAGGGATTCGCCAATGAGGCCAGTGGATTGGGCGATTAGGCCGGCAGTCATTTCCACCACGAATAGAATTGCGTTGATGCCGAGCAACCAACGCAAGGTGCCGGATTCCTGTTCTGCAGCGCGCGCCGACGACTCGGTGGCCTCGATGGTCTTGGGATCCGCAGCGACGGTATTCTGAAGCGAGGCGCCCAGCCCCAAGCTGGCCAGCTTGGCAGTGATCGGTTCCACTTCGCCTTCATGGACGACCGCTAAACAGCGTTCCGACAAATCGAAAGACAGCGTCTCGATCTGATTGAACCCGTCAAGGGCGAGACGGATCATTCGCTCCTCTGAGGGACAATCCATCTTCGGAACGGAATAGGTGCTGACCCGCTTGTTGTTAGCCCCGGTTCGGACCTGAACAGTGTCTGCAGCGTCTGCTGAATCAACGCCGTGGGCGTCCTTATGGGATTCGGTCATGATGTTCTTTGGCCAGGTTCAGTGGATTGATTAGGTTTCGGAATCAAGTGACTTGGTTTCGGACTGCTGCTCGAACCGGGGTGGTGACACGTTCTTGAGCGTGCCAGCGCAAAAGCCGATCGCCCCGGCTATAGCGGCTGTTGCGCCGAGCTCACGACCTTCGGAGTGGCTCATGCGGGGTAGCAGTGTGGTCCGCTCGATTTCCGATCCGGTGCAACTCGGGCATGTCATCATCAAGCTTCCGTTTCCAGGCCTTCGGGTTGGGTGCCAACGCGGCAACGCCCGTCTTTACGCAGACGCATGCGTTGCACGAAGCGCATTAGGTCTCTTCTGAACTGCTCATCGGGATCTGGCAACGCATTCACCGAAGCCGTTAGCTTGTCCAGATGGGCAGGCTCTTTAACTAGGCGGTGATAGACCCAGCGCCCGTCCTTGTGCGCGGACAACAGGCCTGCTAGGCGCAAGATTTTCAGATGGCGTGAGAGCTTGTAGGCCGGTTCCTGGAGGCTGTCGACCAGTTCACACAAACAGGCTTCTTCGTCCGCTGTCGCCAGCAGACGGATAACGCGCAGCCGGGTGTCGTCGGCCAGGGCCTGGAAGAGGGTGGAAGGTTCAATTTGCACCACTTGCATAGTTGCACTATAATACAAATAAAGGCCGTCCTCAACATAAAGGACTGGATGCTGCGATCCTCGAAATAGCCGGGAAAAGGGAGGCAGTTCTTGGCCTGAATCGAGTGCGGCGCCGTCATTTATGGGTGTTGATGCAATGAGCTGTCGGAGATTTACATGCTGAAACCAGAAGTCGAGGTATTCCACCACGCCGACACCGGCACGTTCAGCTACGTTGTCCACGAGCCTGACGGGCGTGCTGCTGCGATCATCGACCCGGTCTTGGACTACGACCCTGCGGCAGCAAGCACCAACACTGAATCGGCCGACCAAATCGCTGCCTTCGTGAGCGCACGGAAGCTCGACGTGCTCTGGATCCTCGAAACACACGCCCATGCGGACCACGTCACCGCGGCTCCCTATCTCCAAAAGCGCCTGGGCGGATTGATCGGAATCGGTTCTGGCATCGCCAAGGTACAAGCCAAGTTCCGAGACGAACTGAACCTTGGCGCCGCATTGCCCACCGACGGCTCGCAATTCGACCGGCTGTTTGACGCCGGCGAGACATTCGACATCGGCACTATGAAGACTCGCGTTATCCCCACGCCCGGACACACCCCTGATAGCGTGAGCTACCTTGTCGGCGACGCAGTTTTTGTCGGTGATTCGCTGTTCATGCCTGATGCCGGCACCGCCCGCTGTGACTTTCCCGGCGGCGATGCCCGCCTGCTGTGGCAATCCACGCGCCGGCTGTTCGAGCTGCCCGACGTAACGCGGATGTTTGTATGTCATGACTATGGGCCGGGCGGCCGCGAGGTGCGCTTTGAAACCACGGTAGGCGAGCAGAAGAATTTCAATATCCATGTCGGCGGTGGCCGTAGCGAGGACGAATTCGTGGCGATGCGTACCAAACGAGATGCGGGGCTCGGCATGCCAAGGCTGATCCTGCCGGCGATCCAGATCAATATCCGTGCAGGCCATCCACCTGATCCGGAAGACAACGGGGTGTCGTACCTGAAAATTCCACTGAACCGGTTATGACCAGCTCTAGAATTGACGTACATTCTTTGCCAGCCTCGGAGTAGGCTAGAAGGATCGATGGCTCTTACTCCTTTAGAGTGGTTGCATAAGGAAACCGGGGATCCACGGCGCACTTGCAACGACTGTTGAAGCAGAAATCGCGATTCGACTGACTATCAACTCCGCCAGGGCGTACTGGATCGACCCCAAGCCGGTTCAGGTGTCGCAAAACTCAGAAGATCTGTCCGCACGGCTGATTGTGCCGGCCACGGGCAGTCGGGAAAAATACACTCGAAGGCTTCGGGGCCGAATTCAATGACGTTACGACTCACGCGCATTATCGCGCTAGCCGCCTGCCTGTGGCCCGCTGTTGTCCTGTCCCAGATCAACCCCGGAGATTTATTGCCGCTCGAGGAGGCCTTTGTTCTCGAAGCGAGCGCCGAGGGCCGCGATCTGGTGCTGCACTGGGAGATCGCCGACGGCTATTATCTCTACCGCCACGCATTCTCGGTTGATTCGGCCGACGAAAGCATGATCTTGGGCCAGCCCGTAATTCCACCGGGCAAAGAAACGGTCGACGAGTTCTTTGGCCAGACCGAAACCTTCCGCGAATCGGTGACCGTGCGAGTGCCGTTGGAGACGATTCCCGATAGCGGTTGGGTTATCTCGCGCGTTGACTTCCAGGGCTGCGCCGACCTGGGCGTGTGTTACCCACCTCATCGCAAGACGGTTCGAGTGAAGGTGGCTGCCACCGATGTCGAACGCGAAGGGCGGCCTAACGGCGAGAACATACTGGGCGTGAGCGCACCCGAGGGCAACGCCCTGAGCGAGCTGCTGGGACACCAGCGCGAAGAAGCCCTTCCGGCCGTGGAAGCTTTCCAGGTCGAGGCGATTGCCGGCGGCCCCTCGTCCATCTTGGTGCGCGCGACTGCGCGTTCGGGCTATTATCTCTATCGCGAATCATTCGATTTTCGGATCGAAACGGACGATATGCTCGTCGCCGGATTCGACTTGCCCCCCGGAGAGGAAAAGACCGACGAGTACTTCGGCCGGACCCGCGTGTTCTTCGGCGAGGTCGAGTTCCCGTTGAGCCTGCAGCGTCACGATGACGGTCGTCCTCAAGAGATCACCCTGGTCGCGGAGTTTCAGGGCTGCCTCGAAGATGGCATCTGCTATCCACCGATGGAGCGCAACTTGGTCGTGAGCCTGCCGGCCGTGCCCGGCGGAACCGCGACGGCGTCAATGGAAGCAGCGGGCTCACGCGTCGAACCAGAACGGTCACACCCGGACATGGCCAAGACCGTTCCACCGGCTGGCAAGCCGGATGGGCTCGCTCGATTTATCGAGCAACAACCCTTGCCGCTGGCTATGGGCCTGTTCGTGTTGCTGGGGATCGGGCTGGCTTTTACGCCATGCGTGTTTCCCATGATTCCGATTCTTTCGGGCATCATTGCCGGCGAGGGCGGCGAGATCACGCGTGGCCGTGCATTCGGTCTCTCGTTCATTTTCGTTCTCGCCATGTCGCTGACCTATACAGCTGTGGGTGTGATCGCGGCGCTGGCCGGTTACAACCTGCAGGCGGTTTTCCAGAATCCCTGGGTGATCGGCTCCTTCGCCGCAATTTTCGTTGTGCTGGCTATGGCCATGTTTGGCTTCTACAATCTGCAGATGCCCACCTCGTGGCAGTCGCGCCTGAGCCAGATTAGTAGTCGCCAGTCCGGCGGCAACTTCATCGGTGCGGGCATCATGGGCTTCCTGTCGGCGCTGATCGTAGGTCCCTGCGTAACCGCCCCACTGATCGGAATCCTGATTTTTATATCTCAGACTGGAGACGCCGCGCTGGGCGGCGGCGTGCTGTTTGCACTGAGCATTGGCATGGGCTTACCGTTGCTGGCTATCGGCGTAGGTCTGGGCCATTGGCTGCCACGTGCTGGGGGCTGGATGGATGCAGTCAAATCGGTTTTCGGTGTTGGACTGCTCGCGCTGGCGATCTGGATGCTTCAGCGCGTAGTGCCGGGCGCAGTGATTATGTTGCTTTGGGGCGCGCTTAGCATCGGCAGCGGGGTCTACCTGGGCGCGCTTACGCAATTGGATCCCGATCTGGGCGGCTGGCGTAAAATCCGGCAGGCTCTGGGCGTGATGCTGCTGATTATGGGCACCGCACAGTTCGTTGGCGCGCTTTCGGGCGGAAGGGACTGGATACGCCCGCTCGATCACCTCATCGATGCCGGTGGCCCTGGCGGCACGGCAGCGATAGAAGCTCCAGTATTTCACAAGGTCGACACGCTTAGCCAGCTTCGCGCGGCGATCGCGGAATCCGATCGTCCTGTCTTCCTGGACTTCTACGCCGACTGGTGCGTGGATTGTGTGCGGATGGAGCAGCGCACCTTTTCCGACCCGGCTGTTGCCGACCGCATGGCCGATTTCACGCTGCTCAAAGCCGATATCACTGACTACAATGACGAGCATCAGGCCATGCTCCGGCACTTCGAGCTGATTGGACCGCCTGCTTATCTGTTCTTCATCGGTGGCGAGGAGCTGCCCCAGTACCGGATGTTCGGATTTCTGGGGCCGGAAGAATTCCTGACCCTGCTCGACGAGGTCAAAGGTTGAGGGGGCGGCGGCTTTCGGCCGACGAGGTTTCTCCGAAGCAGACTCGAGCTGCATCCCAATGTCGCCTGCCAATCGGTCTAGGGCGCGCCGTTTGGTTTGTTCGTAAGGCATTTGGACACTGAACGTATGGTTCACAGCACCTTACTGACCCGCGGATGTGGGGCAACGATGTCTCTCAGGCGTTACTCTGGCTCGTCTCTCAGCCTCCAGGCAGGACTTATGAAATGGACTTACCTTCCCCAATAACCCTGGGCTTCCTTGGAAGCTTGGCAGCGGGCTCGCTGACCGCGATCGGCGCCTTGCCCGTGCTCTTCATGAACATCCCCTCACGAGCCACGCGCGATCTTGCACTTGGCTTCGCGGCGGGCGTGATGCTTGCAGCCTCGTTTTTCTCGTTGATCATTCCGGCACTCGATGTCGCTGAAAATTGGTTTGAGGGTGGTCCCGCCCCAGCGGCCATTGTCTGCCTTGCGATATTGCTCGGGATGGGTGCGATCGCCTTGATCAATGAGAAGCTCCCACACGAGCATTTCGACACTGGCCGCGAAGGACCGGATGTGGCTTCTTTGCGGCGTATCTGGTTATTCATTATCGCGATTGCAATCCACAACTTTCCCGAAGGACTTGCCGTAGGCGTTGGGTTCGGAGCTGACGGCCTTTCTGGCGGTCTGCCGCTGGCGATCGGTATCGGACTGCAGAACGCTCCGGAAGGTCTAGCAGTTGCGGTCTCGCTAGTAGGCGTGGGCTACTCGAAAATACGAGCTTGCTACGTCTCGGCGCTAACCGGGCTCGTGGAGCCAATTGGCGGGCTTCTCGGCGCGAGTGTCATCACTCTTTCTCAGTCGCTGCTTCCTTGGGGCCTGGCTTTCGCCGCCGGCGCCATGCTTTACGTCATCAGCCACGAAATCATCCCAGAAACCCACCGATCCGGCCATCAAAACAGGGCAACTCTCGGCCTCGCCATCGGGCTCGTGATCATGATGTTCCTCGATGTCTGGTTGGGCGGCTGATTGAGTTGCCCTGGTGAATCCGCTTGAGCGTTCGAGCCGAGCCTTCTTCGGGTCGAGCCTTTCCCGCCGCCCTCCTGGCCGCCGAATCCGGCAGGTTCGGGAGGCGGCGCCAGCGCAGGTTGATTGGACTCGAAAATGATCCGTGGCGTGAAATTGACATCGAGATCGGCCCAGAGCTCGTCCAGTGGCCGCTCCTTCGGCGCGCGCGGCAGCGCCATCCGAAACTGGTCCGGCTGCTCGATCCAGAGGTCGACGAGCACTTGGCCGCAGTAGTAGAGTGCAGTGGCCGCCCGGTGCGGGTTATTGCTGCGATTGGCCAGTGTGATGCAGTCAAGCATGCAGGCTGACAAGTCAGCATAGGGCTTGCGGCCCTCATTGGGCTTGCGCCTGCCGATAAAGGCAAATACCCGGTCCCACAGGCCCTGAGAATCCGGGGCCCTGGCGATGCTGACCACAGCGGCAGCCAAGGCGGCCGGGTGCGCCAGCTCGACCGGCGGGTGCGGTTTGATGAGCCATTCCAGCGCGTCATTCAGGGCCTCATCGGCCAGTGGCGAGCCTTCCAGGCTCGAGGCTCGCTTGGCCAGGATCAGCACCTTCCTGAGATCGGGCTCATGAATGACCTGGGGCTTGTCCAGCACGACCCAGCGGTCGCGCGTGATCTCCGGCGGCCGAAATCCGGTCATCGAGTGGCGTGCGCCTTTCAGGCGGCGTACGGCGGCAATCATCTCCGCTGCATCCGGGGTCGGCGGGAGCTGGAGAGAGTGGTGGTCCGGGTCTTCGTGGTGCACCCACGCTTTCGCCATGGCCAGTGTCGCCTGGAACAGGAACAGCTGGTAGAACTGGTTACGGGTCAAGCGCCGGTCGTTCTGGTGGCGCTCGATCAGCTCGCGCAGGAATCCCGGTGCGTCCGAGCCGCGCTCGTCACGGAAGACCTCATTGCGAGCCAGGCGTCGCCAGAGGTCGAGTGTCTCGGGGTAGAGCGCCAGGCTGATGAGGGCCGCCCCCAGCACGCCGGAGGAGAACCACTTGGGATGAATGTTGAACTCGTCGAGCTGGCGGATCTCGGGCTCGTAGATCCGGAGTGCCCATTCGCAGTCGACGTACTGCTCGCCTCGCAGGACGTGTCGCGGCAGGCCGCGGACCGCGAAGTCGAGCATGCGCTTGAAGTTGCCGGCCCTGAACGCCTTGGAGTGGAAATGGTGCTTGCGATGATCAGTCATGGCGGATCCTCCCGGCAATGTCGATGACGTTGTTGGAATGGCTCTGGGGAGCCGGGCGTTGGGCATGGATGTCGGCGCGCTGGGCCTGCCCACTTTCTAGTGGCCCGAACAGGCGAGTGGCAACGGGACCGGGAACCGGCTGCATCTCGACCATGCCGCCGACCAGGCCAGCGTCGAACATCTGCTCGAACAGATCACCTTCGATCAGGTTGACTAGGTCTTCCGGGCCCGTGATGCGGTATCGCTCAATGGCCTCGCGCGCCCAGGCGACCAGCGCCTCGTGGTTGTCGCGGGTGTCGGGCTGTCCAAGGGCCAGGCACATGGCCTGTCCGGGCCGAATCTGGTAGCGGTGCCAGAGGTAATCCGCAAGGGCCTGCGGGCGGAGACGGGGAATGGACTCGTTCATCAGTCGTCCTCCTTTTTGTTGTTGTCGTTATGGGTGGAAGTGCCGGCCTGGGAGGCCAGTAGACGCGCCATCGCCGAGCCGTCCTGGCGGGTCAGGTTCGGGACATAGCGCGAATAAGTGGTAAAGAGCATCTGGGTCGTGGTGTGCCCGAGTACGCGAGCGACCCATTCGGGTGATTCGCCGGCTGCGAGCATCAGCGTCGCGGCCGTGTGGCGGGTCTGGTAAGGCCGCCGATAGGTCAGACCGAGATTGGCAAGCAGCGGCTTCCAGACCCGGTTGGTGAAGTTGCGATTCTCGATGGGTGCGCCCCGGCGGGTGCAGAAGACCCACTCGACGCCCTTGGGGGCAACTTCTCGTTGGGCCTCGAGTGCCTCGCGGACGGGCGGGAGCATGGGAATGTCTCGGTTGGAGTCGTAGGTCTTCGAGCCCTCCTGGATTCGGCCCTGCACCAGGGTTTCGCGCACCAGAATCAGATTGCTCGAGAAATCCACGTTGTGCCAGCGAAGGCCGTTGATCTCTCCGCTGCGCATGCCGGTGTAGAACCGTACGGCCAGGTAGTGGCGATAGTCAGGGCGTACGCGTTCGAGAATCCGATGGACCTCTTCCAGCGAAAATGGGTGGATATCCGGCTTCCTGGAACGCAGCGATTTGATCCCGCGATAGGGCGAGGGGAACTCGTAGCGGTCCGCGGCCTCATCAAGGATCTGGCGCGCGAAACCCATGATCTTGTTAATCCGGGCGTTGCTCAGCTTCCGGCCGTTCGCGCGGTGACTGCCAGCGATCTTGGCGCGGAAATCCAGCAGGTCTGCACGGCTAATGGAGCCCACGCGCCGGTTGCCAAAGGCGGGCAGCAGGTAGCGGTTGAGCGTGACGGTGACGGTTTCCCGGTAGCTGGGCCGCCACTCCGGCTCCTTCTCACGCATCCAGTTATCTGCAAACTCGCGGAACCGAGGCGTGCGATCCACTTTTGGGGCAGGTCCAGTCCGGGCGGGGACTGAGCTGCCCTCAGCGGCGTTGGCAGAAGGCATGACGCCTGAGAACTGCAGGGCGCGGGCGCTGCCGGGAAAGGTGGCGCCGTAGTCAAAGGAACCCGCCAGAATCTCCGATTCGATCCGGTCGAGGAGCTTTTGCACCTTGCGCCGGTTGGCAGGCGTGTTTGTCAACGTCGTTTGCTCCCGGCAGCGCACGCCCTGGTAATAGAAATCCAGGAATAGCTTGCCGTTGTCCGAACGGGCCCGGACCTTACCCATGGCTCACGGCCCCGTTCGCCATGGGCACCAGCGGCGCGCTGTCCATCGAAAAGTTGCTCATGTCCTCCTCAATGGCTTCCCAGATAAACAGCAGCTTCCGGCCTCCGAACGGCCTGATATAGTGAATCCCCTCCAGGAGGACGGAATCCTTGAGGCGGTTCCGGATCGTGCGCGGGTTGTAGTGGATGCGCTCGGCGAGCTGTTCGGTGGTCAGATAGGTCTTGTCCATAGCGGCCTCCGTATTCTTTTGGCTCAAATGTTTCATTTTTGAAACGTTCGGGTCAAAATATAACCGATGTTTGCAGGATGTCAAGTATTGGTGCAAAATTTTCTTTTTGTGGACGGATGGCCCAAAAGTGATACGTTTTAGGCTGAAAGAGCTAATAGCGGAGAAGGAATTTCAGGAGGGGAGGCGGGTGACCGTGCACGAAATCTCCGAAGCAACCGGAATTGCACGAACCACCTTGTCAAGAATCCTCAATCAGCCAGGATGGAGCACCCGGACCGAATATCTGGATAGGCTTTGCGCCTATTTCGACTGCCGGATCGAGGAACTGGTGGAATATGTTCCTGCTGACAGGCAAGAATGAGTTTCCAGGCAGATACGGAGCCGTCTGTAAGAGTACTTCGCCAATATTGGATCACCGCTTGAATTTGTAGCCCAAACTTATTCAAGAGAAGCTACTAGCGTGATCCAGCGATTCCCTGCAGGGCTTTGCAATCAGCCCGTAGCTCTTTGCTGGCTTGTTCCACCTATTGATTCAGTTTCCGTGCCTGTGGAAAAAATGGGAATTTTCGGGGTTAGCTGATCCTTGACGAGTTCAAGCTGGAAGGATCTTGCCCCACGGTAGCTCGGCGTAAAAATTGGCCACTCGGTCGAACATCCGCTCGAAATCCGGCAACTCGCGATCCAGTTCGAATTGCAGTTGGTCGAATTCCAGGCGGGCTCGCCGGCGGATTTCGTCAGTCTTCATGGAGTCAGCATCGGCTTTCACATTCCGGGAACGGCAGGAATCGCGTATTGCGGCGACAAGTTCGGCGCGAGCTTCGGGCAGGTCGAAATGCCCTTGCTCGAGTATGCAGAATATGTCATATGCGTCTTGCCGTCGAACCCGGTCGCGCTCCGGTTGTTGGATGAGGGCTCGATACTTTTCCGCAATTTGGGCAGTGAGCGAATAGGCCTTGATGTACCCGTGGTCGTTGATGCACAAGGTCACCGGCTCACCAAGTTCCTCGTTGAAACTAAGGTCAACAATGACCACATGGGGCGAACTGCCGCGCTCCAGTCGACTCTGTTCTTTGGAACCGCGTTCGGCATACCCGACGCGAACACGCAGTGTTGGAAAGCTCGCCTGCGGTCCAGGGGGCTTCAGTTTCTTACTTTGAACACGGCAGGCCAGAGATTCACCGAGTATGGCCGAACTTGATTCCAGGGCAATATTCAGCCGTTGGCAGAGACCCTCGATGTCAACTTCCCTGGCAACGAGGCGAGTGGAGAAATCCACATCCATTGTGTGACGTCCGGTGTGGTAAGCAGCCGCCAGCAGCACGCCGCCCTTGATGACCATCAGCTCGCGCAGCTCATCCGAATGAGCCACCGCGTGGATAATGATTCGGATAACCCGTCGTACTGCTTGTTGATCCGGATCATCCTCGGCCGTTCGAACCCACCGTTCTAGATCAGCGTATCCGGCAGTTGTAGGCAACATAGGATTAGACATTGATCGAGATCGCCCATTTCTCCGAATAGCGTTCGGAGTAATCCGCTGAAGGATCGAGCTTGCGTGAGCCGCCTCGACTCACACCTGCTGACCACTTGTCGAGGATGGGGTGTCCGCCGGTGAACACCTCTTCTAAAAGATATCCTGCTCGCGCCTGCTCGATCTTGTTGCCGTGAGTGTCGATCTCGGTCAGGATCAGTTCCAAGTAAGTGGGACCATGCTCAGCATAGACGTCCATAACATGATGAATGCCTCCGCATAGTTCGGGTGCACGCACCATGTCGAGAAAACACCGGCCGATGGTGGCAACACGAACATGCTGATCGCTGATGTGCTTAAACGCGGAATGGTATTCGCGATCTAAGCGGGTGCTGGTCCAGGTATGGACGGCGTGCTTGCCAATACGAGTGAACTCGGAAAAGCGGTGGTTTGGCAGTCGGCAACGGTTATGCACTTCAGCCAAATTGCCCAGTTGGGCTTCACGCTTGGCGTTGGCTAGTGACTGCCAGTGGCTGCGTGACGGGCGGGAAATAAACAGCGTTCTTGGTAAACGCTCCGATAACCCGTGCCATGCCAGCGCGGACAGGTGGGAGAGATAAGCAAATGGGTCGAGAATGCAGACGATTTGCTGCGCGGGAGGCAGGCGGGTAGTTGGCAACTGGTATGCTGCGAACCCCTGTGCGACCTTGGTTGACTCCAGCGCGCCGTATTCTTCAAGGGTTTCCACATGCCGTCGATAAGCCCTGCGAATTTGATCGCAAGGCATCTCCGAAAGAGCCTCGGTATCGGGCCAGCTATGGAGGAAGGCGATGATGAGGTCCGCGTCCTGGAATACGGGCAGGTCCATCGCCTTAATTTCCTTCGTCAGTGCCTTGAGGCTGCGAGGGCTCCGCCGCAAGTTTGACACCGCATTCCCCGTGATAGAAAGTCCTAAGGACTTTCTATCACGGGGAATGCGGGCTGTCAAGTGCTATTCTCTCTACCAGATTCAGCCTCTGGCAATGGGCGACCCCATCCCGCAGTTTCGGCAAAAAGAGTGTGTGACTCTGGACACCAGTACTTCACGGCACACACCCTGCCACCGATCCTCCAGCGAAAGCATTCAACTTTCAAAACCTCGGGATGATTAGCGGGCTTCGGCCCCGATGTTTTGGTGCACGGCATCGAGCTGGTTGAAAACGGCTTCGATGACTTCTTCCTTGCCGGTGAACAATTCGTCCGGGCCGGCGTGGTGGACGCGGGTGAACGGGGGCTCGTAGAGTGCTTCCGGCGGCATGACACCGCGGGCGGTCAGTTGGTCGATGATCATCTC
>JAASTB010000220.1 GCA_021767625.1 Wenzhouxiangella sp. | reverse complement strand
TATGCCCGCAACGCCGACGGCAACACGACCGGCAACTACGACGGCAACTTCGCATTCCTCGGCGGCGGCGACTTGAACCTCTCCGGCACCCCGTCACCCGACATCAATGGCCAGACGGTCGGCTGGATGATGGGCGTCGGCGACGCGAGCGCGCAGCTCTCCTTGCCCCGCTCCACTCCCGCCGGTCCCTACCCGGACTACGAGGTCACCACCGCACCCGTGGACAGCGACGGCGTATCGCTTGCCGGCAGCGGCCTGATCGATTCGACCGAACTGCGATTCGGTCGAATCGTCATCGACAACGCAATCGGCTCCGAGCTGGGCCCGCTCGAACTTCCCTGGCGCACCGAGTACTGGGACGGCTCGACGTGGCTGGTCAATCAAGACGACAACTGCACCGTGCTCGACCTGACCGCCGACGTATCGCTCTCCAGCTCCGGAGGCGATTCGGGCGACGGCACGGCTTCGGTCTCGCTGGGCGGCGGTACGACTTCCATCGATGCGGCCGAAAGCGATCTCACTCTGGCGTCGGGAACCGGTTCGATCCACTTCACCACACCGGGCTCGCCCGGCTGGGTGGATGTCGTGCTGGGACTGGATCCCGTCTGGTCGTTCCTCCGCGACGACCTGGACGACGACGGCGCCTATGAAGACAACCCGCAGGCCCGCGCATCGTTCGGCCTGTTCGACGGCAACAGCCAGCGCATCTACATTCGGGAAATAGCGCCGCAATAGAGCAAGTTGCACGGCAGCGCGCGTTGGCGCAGAATGGTTCGACCGAGGGAGACGGCTTCGCCGTCAAAGTGGGCTGGCAGGGAACCCCATGCTACAGGCGATCGATAATTCCAACCGGCATCGGCGTGTGCTGTTTGTCGACGACTCCAGGCTGATGCGCTACGCGGGCAGCAAGTTCCTGCACGGGCATTGCGAAGTCGTTCTTGCCGAAAACGGGCGCGATGCCTGGCGCATACTCACACACGACGACCAGATCGATCTCGTCTTCACCGACCTGATGATGCCGATCATGGACGGGCACGAGCTGATTCGCCGCATTCGCCAGTCTTCGGATCAGCGCGTCCGGCAGCTGCCGGTACTCGTCGTGACCGGCGACGACGAGTCCAGCGCACGCGAACTCGCCATCAGCGAGGGGGCCAGCGATTTCATCGCCAAGCCGTTCAGCCCCGACGATCTTCGACACGCCCTGGCCGCGGGCAATCGGGCGAAGGCCGAGCGGGTGCCGCGCATCCACGGCCTGCCCTCGCAGCTCGCACCGCGCCCGGCAACACCCAATCCTTTCCAGCAGCCCGAGGAGCCGGCCAACTACTGCCGCCGGCTCCAGCAGACCATCAGCTTTCACCAGCGTCAGCAGCTCGATCTTTCCCTGCTGCACGTCCAGTTCCAGGGCTACTGGCAGCTCAACAACCGCTTCGGCCGCCACTGGGCCGATGCGGTGATGCGAAACCTCGACCGTATCCTGGTCGATGTCCTGCGCGACGAAGACAGCGTTCATCGCACCGCCGACGACCTGTTCAGCGTCATCCTCATGGCGACGGGCCGCGAAGGCGCGAGAATTCTCACCCGGCGCCTGCGACAGCGCCTGGTCGGAACGCGGATGCGGTTTTCCAGCATGGAAGTCCCCATCGACGTGCGATTCGCCGTGCAGTTCCCCGATCTCAACGAGGAGGACGACCCCGAGATCCTTCTCGACGAGGCCCTGCGTCTTGTACACTGGCGAACCTCCCGCGACTACGCTGCCCCCCTCAAACCGGTGGACGGCTGATCAAGGTATCGGCAGCGATTGGGCGACAGACATGATCCGATCACTTGTCCTTCAGCCGATTGACGAAACCAGGAAGGAAACCGGCGCCATCCGGCTGAGCCACTTTCCCTGCATCATCGGCCGCAGCCACGAGTGCGAGCCCCGGCTGAACCTCCACCGGATCTCTCGCCGCCACCTCAAACTCGAGCTCGACGGCGACCATGTGCTGATCGAGGACCTGGGCAGCACCAACGGCACCTTCGTGAACGAGGAACGCATCACCGCGCCGTCCGAACTGCGGCCCGGCGATCGCCTGCACATCGCCGACTATGCGTTTCGGGTCGAGAGCTTCGCGGAAATCGACCAGCAAACGAGCAGCCGGGCCGGCCGCCCCGACACCCTGGCCGGACAGACGATCGCCGGCTTCACCGAAGACCCCACCGGGTTTCCCGTGCAGGCACCGCAGCTCTACGAGCTGCTCAACGACTCGATGCTCGAGCCCATGGCCGTCGAAGTTCGCCTCGAAGGCGGCCCGTCCGACGCCCTGCTGGTGTTCGGCCGAAGCACGCACGCGACCCTGACGGCCGGCCACGACCGCCTTGCCCGCATGGCGCGCCAGCTCGGCGAGGAAGCCCGCTACAACGGCATCCTGCGCGAACTGGCGGTTGCGGCGGCCGACAGGGCGGACCTGGACAACCGCCTGGTCATCCTGCCGGTCGATGCTTTCGAGGTGGAGGACGCCGCCGTGCTTCTCAACGAACTCGCCGAGCTCTCACGCCGCTTCCGCCGCCTGCGGCTGGGATGCCGCGTCGATACCGCCGAACTGGATGTCACCACGCTCAAGCAATTGCGCAAGAGCCTCGAAAAGGCCGGCATTGCGCTGACCGACCGACCGGAGAGCCGCGAAGCCGAACAGAACTGCCGCGCGGCCGGCATCGCCGTGCTCGAAATGGCCAACGAGGTTGCGGCCAAGCCGCTCGAAGACTATTTCTGAACGGATTCGGGCCCTCGCCCGATCCACGGCTCGAATGGCCAGTCCTCACCGGCCTGCATCGCCTCCAGGGCCTGCGTCTCACGCTGCTTGATGGTCGCCAGGAACGCCTCCGCGCCCTTCATTCTCGCAAAGGAACCCAGCCCACGCTCGAGGAAATTCTGGAGCAGCCCGACTCCGCCCACCTCGGCCGGGCGCCGCATGATGCGGACCAGGCGACGAACCATCGTACGCCGCACGGTTTCGTCCAGTAACTCACCCAGGCTGTGGATCAGGGCGATCTGTTCGCGCCGCGCCGCCCACTCGCCGTGCCGGCGATAGGCCCGCGCGTATTCGGGCTGGCCAATCTCGGGCACGTCGACCAACAGGCCGGCCAGCTCGAAGTCGAACTCCAGGCTCACGGCCTGCAGCCGCATCGCCTCGCCGGTGGCGTGAAGCAGATGATCGGGCAGGAATCGCCGCATGACCGGCAGGACGCGCTTGAGCTGACGATCGCGTGCGTGCACGTCGCGTCCGCCATAGAGCTCGTCCAGGAAAAACTCGCAAGCGGGGCGAAAACGCGGCTGTGCCGCCAGATCGGCATAGGTTTCGTCCAGTCGCGCCCGCTGCCAGCGCTGAAGGCGATCGAGCGCGTCGCGCAGCGGACCCTCATCGGGAATTCGATGCGCGATCCGCAGGTTCCGGTCGACCTGCTCCTCGAGATGGCGATCGGCCCGGGAGCGGCTCATTCCAGGTGCTGGATGACCTCGATGAGTTCGTCCCGGCTGCGCCGGAACACGGCCACCGATTCGACGTGCGCGTAGCGAACGACACGATCTTCGTCAAGCAGAAAGACGCCGCGCTTCATGCCGATCAGCCCCTTGCAGCCGTACTCAGCAGCCACCGTCATGTCGGGATCGCTCAGCAAGGTGAACGGAAGGTCGTGCTTCTCCCGGAACTGTTGGTGCGAACTCGCATCGTCGCGGCTGATGCCCACCACCTCGACATCCAGATCGGAAAACTGTTCGATCCCGTCGCGGTAATCGCACATCTGCCGGGTGCAGACCGGCGTGTCGTCGCCGGGATAGAACACCAGCAGCACCCGCCGGCCGGCATGCTCGGAAAGGGTGAATTCCCGACCGTCCTGGTCGGGCAGCGAAAAGTCGGGGGCGGTGTCGCCGGTTCGAATCGTCATGCGCTGCATTATAATGTCGGAATGCTCAAGTTGACTCCCGCACGTTCGCCACGCGAAACCAGCCGCCACCCGACCATCGCCCTGGCCATCGCCGGCGGCGGCCCGCTCGGCGCCATCTACGAACTGGGCGCACTCCAGGCGCTCGACGAGGCGCTCGACGGCGTGCACATGCACGACCTGGACATCTACGTCGGGGTCAGCTCGGGCGCAGTGCTTTCGGCCAACCTGGCCAACCGCATCACGATCAGCCAGATGGCACGCGTGTTCATGAGCACGCCGGATGCCGAGTTCGCCTTCCACCCCGAGAAGTTCCTCCGCCCGGCGCTCAGGGAGTATTTCAACCGCGCCGCCAGCGTGCCCTCGGTGATCCTCGACATGCTGGCCGAGATCATCCGCCACCCCCAGCGCCTGACCAGCCTCGAGAGCATCGAGAG
>JAASTB010000219.1 GCA_021767625.1 Wenzhouxiangella sp. | reverse complement strand
CGAAAGCCTGGCGGCTCTCGATCGCCGCATGCCGGCGGCCGAACTCGACCTGCTCGCAAGGCTGGACGCCCTGGCAGGAGAAGTTCCCGCCGGGCTCTGGCTGACCGAACTCTACATGGCGGACCAGGGCGAAACGCTCACGGCCGAGGGCAACGCCCTCGAGGCGCGGCTGATTCCAGCTTGGCTGTCGCAGCTGTCTGAGCTCGAGCAGTTCTCCGGGCTCGGCTTCCGCCAGGTTCGCCTGTCGGAGCGCGAGGACGAGCAACACGGCATCAGCTTTACCATCTCCACGACCGCGAGGGAATCCGAATGAGCATGCCTGCGCGAGTGGGAAAGATCGCCGAGCGCATCAACGGCCTGAGCCTGCGCGAACGGGCGCTGCTGATGCTGGCCGTGTTCGCGGTCATCTTCCTTATCTGGGATTTCTCCACGATGCAAGCGCTGGGGCAGCGCCAGGAGACGGTCCGGACCGAGCTGGAGAACGTTCGCGAGCGCGTCGCGAACCTGACCCAGAATCTCCAGCAGCTGGCGAGCGAGCGCGGGCGCGATCCGAATCGCGAGCTCGCCGCCGAACGCGAAGCGCTGCTCGAAGAAATCGACGCGCTGGAAGTCCGCCTGGCCGAGCGTCACGGCGGCATTGCCACGCCGAGGGAATCGGTATCGGTTCTGGCCGGGCTGCTCGCGCGGCGCGCCGGCGTCGATATCGTGGCATTGGAAAACCTGCCCCCGGGCCGGCTGGAAAGCGCATCGGGCAACCCCGTGCCCGGGCTGTTCGTGCACCGCGTCCGCGTAGTCATCGAGAGCGATTTCAATGGAATCCGCAACTACCTCGACCGGACCGCGGAACTGCCCCGCGGCGTATTCTGGGAGTCTTTGCGGCTGACGGTCGATGAATGGCCGACCAATCGCGTGGAGCTGATGCTCTACAGCGTCACCCTCGACGATCGCTGGCTGGGAGTCTGACATGCGAATGATTCCGCTTCTGTTCACGCTCGCCCTGGCGGGTGCCTCCTTCGCGCAGGGCGAAGTGCGCGACCCCACCCGACCGCCGACAGACGCGGAGATCGCCGCCTGGTTCGGCAACGGGTCGGGCGAAGAGCAACGCGCACCCTTCCGGCTGCAGTCGATCCTGCTGGCGCCGGCGCGCCGGATCGCCATCATCGACGGCCAGCGCCTGCGCGAGGGAGAGCGCCTCGGCGAGGCCGAAGTCCGGTCCATCGAGCCCGGCCGCGTCGTGCTCGTTCGCGCCGGCGAAACGATCGAGCTGAACATCGACACGCACCTGACCAACGACAACGACGGATTCTGAGACCGATGCTGCCCATGGACAAAATTCCAGCAAGATTCCTGACCGCTGCAGCGCTCGCCGCCGGCCTGGCGGCCTGCGCCACGACCAGCGACCGGGCCGCGGAAATCGACCGCAACATCCGCAGCGAACTCGAAGCCGCGGCCACTCGCGAGGCGCCGGACGTCGAGGAAACGAAAGACATCCTGATGCCCGAGGCCGCGCCCGCCTTCGAGCCGCCACCGGAGGAGCGTTTCCACGTCACCGTCGAGAACGCGCCGGCACGTCAGTTCCTGATGAGCCTGGTGGCCGACACCGACCTGAACATGGTGGTCCATCCCGACGTCGACCAGTCCATTTCACTGGAGTTGCGCGACGTCACCATCACCGAGGTCATGCGGATCGTGCGGGAAGTCTACGGGCTCGAATACAAACGCACGGAAACCGGCTATATCGTGCGCCCTCCCCGACTGCAGAACCGCATCTACGAGGTCAGCTACCTCGACGTCAACCGCAAGGGTTCCTCGCGCACGCGGGTCAGCT
The DNA here is from genome assembly GCA_021767625.1 of Wenzhouxiangella sp. Taxonomy (GTDB): domain Bacteria; phylum Pseudomonadota; class Gammaproteobacteria; order Xanthomonadales; family Wenzhouxiangellaceae; genus Wenzhouxiangella. The sequence continues at coordinate 2,536 of JAASTB010000219.1, read as the reverse complement.
CCGGGCAGTCCACGGACAACCCCGACGCCCTGCAGGACGAGTTCGGCGGCCAGGGATCGACGCAGACCCTGCCCGGACAGAACGGCGATGACATTTCCACCGGCACCCGCATCGAGACCGAGAGCGAATCGGATTTCTGGGCCCAGCTCGAGACGGCCATCGAAGGCATCTTCGACAGCCCCGAAGGTCGCAACGTGATGCTCAACCCGATCTCCGGCGTGGTCGCCGTGCGCGCCATGCCGCACGAACAGCGTGCCGTGGCCGAACTGCTCGAGGCCATCCAGGGCAGCGTTCAGCGCCAGGTCATCCTCGAGGCCAAGATCGTCGAGGTGGAACTGCGTGATGCGTATCGATCGGGCATCAACTGGCAGGCGCTGGAAGATGTCGACGGCCGCCTGCTCGGCTTCGGCCAGGTGGCCGGCCCGAACGTGTTCGACGACGGGCGATCGGCCATCAGAGAGCAGCCCTACGCCGTCAGTCCCGGGGAAGTCGTCCAGGGTTTCGAGACCCAGGCCTTCGGCGGCAGCACCGTCCTGACCGCCGATACCGGCAGTTTCAACGCCTTCATCGAGCTGCTCGAGACGCAGGGCGTCACGCGCGTGCTGTCGAGCCCTCGGGTGGCCACCATCAACAACCAGAAGGCGGTCATCAAAGTCGGCACCGACGAGTTCTTCGTCACCGGCGTGACCGGCCGCACGGCCACGGGCGGGGCCAGCACCACCGCCGCCAGTTCCGTCGAACTGACGCCGTTCTTCTCCGGCATCGCGCTCGACGTCACGCCGCAAATCAGCCGCCAGGGCGACATCATCCTGCACGTCCACCCGACCGTCTCGGAAGTGCAGGACCAGACCAAGACCTTCACCGTGGGCGGCGAGGAAGAGTCCCTGCCGCTGGCCTTCTCCAGCGTGCGCCAGTCCGACAGCATCATCCGGGCGCGCAACGGCCAGGTCGTGGTCATCGGCGGCCTGATGCGCGAGTCGTCCGAGCAGCGACGCTTCGGAACGCCGGGACTGAGCCGGATTCCCCTGCTGGGGCAGGCCTTCGGCAGCCGACAGGAAGAAACCGTCAAGACCGAGCTGGTCATCCTGCTGCGACCCATCGTGATCGACTCGCCGCGCACCTGGGCCCGCGAGGCCGAAGGCGCCCTCGACCGCCTCGGCGAGATGGGCGACGACACCTGGCCGCGCTGATCCTAACGCCATGTATCTGGAGCACTTCGGACTCGACCAACGCCCCTTCCGGCTGACGCCACACCTGGCCTTCCGCTACCCGGAGCCCAGCCAGGTCGACGCGCTGACTACCCTGCGGGTGGCCCTGGAACAGGGCGAGGGCTTCATCAAGGTCGTCGGCGAGGTCGGGCTGGGCAAGACCCTGCTCTGTCGGACCCTGCTCGAACAGCTCGAATCCCCGTATGTAACGGCCTGGCTCCCCGACCCGCACCTCTCGCCCGGCACCCTGCGCACAGCCCTGGCGCGCGACCTGGGCATCGACTTGCCCGGCCGCCCGACCCAGCAGGTGGTTCACGAGCGGCTCCAGGAGGAACTCGCCGCCATGGCCGCACGCGGCCTCAGGCCGGTGCTCCTGATCGACGAAGCCCAGGCGCTCCCGGCCAGCACCCTCGAAACCGTGCGCCTGCTGACAAACCTCGAGACCGAGCAGCGCAAGCTCCTGCAGGTCGTGCTGTTCGGCCAGCCCGAACTCGATCGCCGGCTTGCGATGCCGCAATTCCGGCAACTGAGGCAGCGCATTACCTACTCGTGCCGGCTGGAAGCGCTCGATCGCGAAGGCGTGGCCGACTACCTCGCTCATCGCCTCGAAAGCGCCGGCGGCAGCGAGCGCCTGTTCTCGCCCCGCTCGATCGCGCGGATCGCCCGCGCCAGCGGCGGCGTGCCCCGGCTGGTCAACGTGCTGGCCGACAAGGCCCTGCTCTCCGCCTGGGGCCGCGGCAGCGCCGAGGTGACCCCTCTCGACGTGCGGCGCGCCGTTGCCGACACCGAAGACACGGCCGGACAGCTGTGGTGGCCGCGGCTCGCACCCACCGCCCGGGTTGCGGCCTTCAGCCTGGTCGCCTTCGGCGCTTTCCTGGCCCTGGAAATGCTCGCGAGAGGTGCAGGATGAGCCTGATCAACGACGTGCTCAAGGACCTGGAACGACGCAACGCAGCGGACACAACGCATACGCCCGGCTCGACCGAACGGCCCCGCACGCGGCGCGCTCGACGGCCGTCGCCCCGCTGGGCGCTCTGGCTGCTGGCCGCCATCGCCGTGGGCGCCGTCCTGCACCTGAGCCTGGACGGCACCTCGCAGATCCGCGAGGTTCGCGAACCGCAAACCCTGACCGCCCGCGCCGGCACCACTCCGGCGGACACCGCAGCGGATGCCGGAATGCCCGAGACGCAAAGCCCACTGCCGTCTCCCGCGCCGATCCAGGCCCCCGAATCCCGCCCCACCGAACCCCGGCTGGCGCAAAGCGACGACCCGTCGCCGCGCAGGCCGGCCGAACTCGAGTCCGAAGGGACGCCTTCGCGCTCGACGGG
>JAASTB010000218.1 GCA_021767625.1 Wenzhouxiangella sp. | reverse complement strand
TTTGCTGACCATCGCCGTCGAGACGGGCTCGGCGAAGTGCTCCTCGTTGTTGTAGACGGCCATCAGCAGGTCCGATTCGTCGATGATGCCCACGATCCGCTTTCCGTCGACGACCGGCAGCTGCGAAACATCGTAGAGTTTCATGCGCTTGTAGGCGTTCGACAGGGGCTCGGCGGGGCCCACCGTGATGGCGTCGCGGGTGGCGGCCGGGCGTGCGATCAGGTCGCGCAGGTCACCGTACTCGTCGGTGTCGAGGAAGCCCTGTTCGCGCATCCAGGTGTCGTTGTACATCTTCGAGAGGTACTTGTTGCCGGTGTCGCAGACGAAGGTGAGCACCTTCTTCGGCTCGGTCTGCTCGCGGCAGTACTTGAGCGCCGCCGCCAGCAGGGTGCCGGTCGAGGAGCCGCCGAACAGGCCCTCCTTCTCGAGCAGGAGGCGCGCGGTCAGGAAGCTCTCCTTGTCGGAGATCGAGTAGGCCTTGTGCACGCGCGAGAAGTCGCTGATGCTGGGCAGGAAGTCCTCGCCGATGCCCTCGACCATCCAGCCGCCGGCGTCGTCGCGGACCTTGCCGGTGGCGATATAGTCGGCCAGGATCGAGCCTTCCGGGTCGGCCAGCACGAGCTCCAGGTCGGGCGCGGATCGGGCGAAGCAGCGCGAAAGACCGGTGACGGTGCCGCTGGAGCCCACGCCGATCACCATGGCGTCGAGATCGCCGTCCATCTGCCGCAGAATCTCCGGGCCGGTGTCTTCTTCGTGCGCTTTCGGATTGTCCGGGTTGCCGAACTGGTTGATGAAATAGCTGTTTTCGGTCTCTTCAGCCAGTTTCTCGGCCAGGTCCTGGTAGTACTCCGGATGCCCCTTGCCCACGTCGGAGCGGGTGATGACCACCTCCGCGCCCATGGCCTTGAGGTTGGAGATCTTTTCACGGCTCATCTTGTCGGGGATGACCAGGATCAGGCGGTAGCCCTTCTGGGCGGCGACCAGCGCCAGGCCCAGGCCGGTGTTGCCGGCGGTGCCCTCGATGATGGTCGCGCCCGGCTCGAGGTCGCCGCGCTTTTCGGCTTCCTCGATCATCTTCAGGGCGATGCGATCCTTGATCGAGCCGGCCGGATTCTGGTTTTCGAGCTTCAGGTAGAGCTCGCAGGGGCCGGTGTCGAGCTTGTTGACGCGTACGACCGGGGTATTGCCGATCAGTTCGAGGGTGTTGCCGTAAACGCTCATTGGAAGGGGCTCTGGTCGGGTCGGTTGCCAGCCGGCCACGATAGCTCAAACCTTTGGTCCGGGGCAAGGCGCGCCCGCCGGCCGCGAGGGCGAAAAGCAAGACGCCCGGCGCGGTGGCCGGGCGTCTGGCAGGAACCGGTTTCGGCCGGGATTCAGGCGGCCTGGCCCTGTTCCATCATTCGAGAGAGCTGGTCCTTGGTGCGCAGTTTTTCGCGCTTGAGCTGGTTCAGGGCCAGGTCTTCCATGGGTGCCGTACCGTTCTCGGCGGCCACCACCCGCTTCTCGAGCTGCTGGTGGTGGTTGTAGAGGCGACGGAACTCGTCGTTGCCCTTGAGCATGACTTCCATCTGATCCTTCTGGCTTTCGAACATGGGCAGACTCCTTTTCGGTTGGGTCCGTGAGTGCGCGCGGGGTCCGTTGAACCCGCGCATAAAACAACGGGCCGCACTTGGGCGGCCCGTGTGAAATCGGGGGGTAAGATGCGGCGCCGCAGGGCGCGCGGGTGCAGAGTTGTCCCTGCGGCGGCTGGATGCTGCGAGCGGAGCGCTCGAGAAATCAACCATCACACTTACTTTATAGCGCCGTCTCCGGGCCAGTTCAAGGGGGCGGAAGCTCCTGACCTAGTCGTTGAGCAGAATGACGTCCACGCGACGATTCTGTCGGCGGCCTTCGGCCGATTCGTTGCTGGCGATGGGGAAATCCTCGCCCATGCCGACAGCCTGGATCCGGTCGGCGGCGATGCCCTGTTCGACCAGGGCGTCGCGGACCGCCTCGGCGCGCAGGCGCGAAATCCGCATGTTGGCCGCCGAGGACCCGGTGGAGTCGGTGTGCCCCTCGATGCGGATCTGCTTGTCGGGTTCGCCTTCGACCAGTTTGACCACGTCGCCGAGCTGAGTGCGCGCCTCTGGCTGCAGGCTCGTTTCTCCACTCGCGAACAGCACGTCGCCGAGCGTGACAACCACGCCGCGGTCGGTTTCGCGCAGCTCCAGGTATTCCAGGCGGCGGCGCATGGATTCAGCTGCCTCGGTGGCCAGTTCGGCCTCGCGCCGGGCCAGTTCGATCTCGCTCGCCTGCGCTTCGGCCAGGCGGCGGGCGGCCTCGGCTTCCTCGCGGGCCTGCTGTTCGCGACGCGCGGCTTCCTCGCGAAGCTCCTCGGCGGTCATCGCCTCCAGGCGCGTGCGCTCGGCTTCCTCGGTCGCGGCCTGGCTCTGCATCAGGGCGCGCTCGGCCTCGCGACGGGCTTGTTCGACTTCCAGGCGGCTGGCTCGAAGCAGCAGCTCGGTGCGCTCGGCCTCGACTTCGTCGATCTGCTCGCGCGCCTGGGCCCGGAAGGCCTCGGCGCGGGCGATCTCGATGCGCTTGGCCGCCAGGTTGATGCGGTGCGACAGCTCGGCCTCGGACAGGCCCTCCGCGCTGGCGGCGCGCACCGCTCGCTCGGCGTCGGAGACGGCCAGAGGTACACGCTCGGACAGCTCGGTGTTGGCCCGGAACTCTTCGAAGTCGTTCTGCAGGTTGCGCAGGGCGGCGTTCTCGCGCGGCGGCTGGACCGCGCAGGCCGCCAGGGCGGCAATGATCAGCGCCGTGAGGGCGATTCTTACGGTGGTTTGCATTCCGTTCATGGTTGCACGACCCCCTCGCCGAATACCTCGACCAGGTCGGCACGTACCTGCTCGAGTTCTTCCTGCTTGCGCTGCAGTTCGGCGCGGGCGAGCGCGGCGCGGGTACGCGCCAGGGCCAGCTGTGCCTCGATCTCGGCCTGTTCGGCCAGGCGACGGGCGTCGTCCGGACGTTCGTTCTCGAGAGCCTGGCTGGCCTGCTGCAGGCGTTCGTGGGCGTAGCGCAACTCGATCGGCGCGTATTCCTCGGCGTCGGCGGCCTCGGCCTGACTGATGGCGTTGCGCGCGTTGTCGAGCATGGCGGGGTCGGGCGGCGTTGTGGCACAGGCGGCCAGCAGCGCCAACGCGGCGGCCGCGGCGAGCAGGCGAATTGGCTTCATCGGGTCGGTCACTGGTTTCGTTTTGTCGGATTGACGCGGAATCAGGCCGCGTCGGGCTGGTTCTCCGGCGTGGCCTCGACCACGGCGGGGATCTTTCCGAGCGCTTCGCAGATGCGGCGAATGCGCCCGAACTGGGCGATGTTGCACTCGAATCTCTCGGCATTATAGACCTGTGGCAACAGACAGCAATCGGCCAGGCCAGGTTCATCGCCGTGGCAGAACCGCCCGGTCGTCTCGTCGTCGAGCATGCGCTCGACGGCCGCCAGGCCGGTTTCCGTCCAGTGCCGGTACCAGGCGAGCTTGGCGTCTTCGTCGAGGCCGGCCGTTCCCGTCAGGTACTTGAGCACGCGCAGGTTGTTGAGCGGGTGGATCTCGCAGGCGATCGCCTGGGCGATGGCGCGCACCCGCGCACGCCCGGCGCTGTCGTCGGGCAGCAAGGCGGGTTCGGGATGGCGCTCTTCCAGATACTCGAGCATCGCCATCGACTGCGTGATGACGGTCTCGCCGTCGATCAGCGTCGGCACGAGCTGCTGCGGGTTGAGCGCCGTGTAGTCGTCGGCGTACTGCTCGCCCCCGTCGCGCACCAGGTGGACGGGCCGGATCTCGTAATCCAGGCCCTTGAGATTGAGCGCCATGCGCACCCGGTAGCTGGCCGAGGAGCGCCAGTAGGAATACAACACCATCTGTTCGGTTTGGGGCATGTCTGGGTCGCTTTGGCTACGATCTGGTGGGTTTCAGGTTTCAGGTTTCAGGTTTCAGGTTTCAGGTTTCAGGTTTCAGGTTTCAGGAAAACCAGAGGGAACCGGTGTTCCGGATCCGATTGTGTCGTTCCTGGCGAACCGATTGCACGGCTCAAAGCTTGTCGACGTCACATGCGCCGGCTCTCCAAGTGCTCCTGAACACTGAAACCTGAACCCCTGAAACCTTCTTTATCGCTCGTACTGAACCACTTTCTGCTCGATGGCACCGAAAATGGACTCGCCGTCGCGGGTTTTCATCTCGATGCGCACCACGTCGCCGAAGTCCATGAAAGGCGTGCTCGGCTTGCCGTCGGCGATGATCTCCAGCATGCGCTTCTCGGCCAGGCAGGAGGCGCCGCGGCTGGTGTCCTGGTTGGCGATCGTGCCCGAGCCCACCAGTGAGCCGGCCGCCAGCGGGCGG
>JAASTB010000217.1 GCA_021767625.1 Wenzhouxiangella sp. | reverse complement strand
GGTCACGTCGTATTCCGGCTGGTCGTCCGGGATGCCATTGCAGTCGCCGTCGTGGCCGAAGACGACGGTCTGATGAATCTGGAACTGGAGATCGCCGAGGGAATCGAGGTCGGGCAGGAAGCGGATACCGCGAGCATTGTTGTCCACCAGCGTGGAAAAGCTGATGCCCGTATTCACGCCGTCGGAGAAGATGCCGTTGGTGTTCTCGTAAAAAGTCGAGTTGCTGATCAACACCAGTGGCTGGCTGACGATCCCCTGCCGGCTATGAATGGCGTACTCGTTCGTGAGAAGCCCGGAGCCCCCGGGGAAGACGCCGTTGTTGCGGAAGGTCGAGCGCTCGATCGACAGCACGCCGCGATTGAAGATCGCCGCACCGTCGGTGAAGTCGCTGTTGGCATTGTCGTCGAGCAAGGCGTTGTGGAAGAACTCGCTGTCGGCAATCAGCACCGTGCCGTCGTTGTAGATACCGCCACCGACATTGCCGATATTGGTCGAAACCGTCACCCGATCGAGCTCCAGGGAAGCGCCCGCGTTGACCCGGATGCCGCCGCCGTGCACGGTTCCCGGTGCGTTCGCCACGCCGTTGGCCACTCCCACGTTCTCCAGGGTCAGCGAAGCCCCGTCGTGCACATCGAAGACCCGGTCGGCGAAATCGCCGAGAATGAGCGGCGGGTTGTTCGTGGCGTTGAGAATCCGGATCTCGCCGAGAATGTCGAGATCGCCGGTTGCCGCGGCATCCTCGCCGATCCCGGTTTCTTCGAGGTTGTAGCTTCCCGAGGCCACCAGGATGTTGTGCGAGCCGGGATTGGCGTTGGCCTCCATGATGGCCGCCCGCAGCGTGCAGGTGTCGCCCACGGCGCCGATGGGATTGCACTGGCCGTCGCCGGCCGAGGCCTCGGGCACGTCGGCCGTGCTGTTGACGATGAAGTCCAGAGCGAAAACGGGCCCGGTCGCGGCCAGGAACAGCGCGCAAAGGACGGGGCGAAAATTCAGCGATTGCATATCGAACACTCCGATCGTGATTGACTTGAACACAATCGGGGTTACGGAATTTCTGCCGCTTTCCTATCAGAGCGAGTCGATCGCGGCCAGCAGCAGGGGGTCGGGCTGGGTCGACGATGTCAGCAGCCGGCGCGCCCTTTCGCGCTCATCCGTGTAGTCCGGGCGGCCGTTTCTCTGCAGATTCAGGGCATTGAGGAAATGGGCGACGGCGCGCGTCCCCTCGGTTCCCTCGAGTTCTTCGGGACACACGCTTGCCGGCAGGTTCAGGGCATGCCTGGCCAATTCCAGGCGGCAGACGATCTGGCGTTCGTGTGCGGGTCGCTCCACCACGATTTCAGGCAGATCGTCGAGAAGGGCAGCCGCCTCCGCTTCGCGGCCGACGAGGATCAGCAGTTCGACCAGCTGCAGCAGGGTGTCGCGCCAGACGTGTCGCTGCCGGCCGCCGAATTGTTCGTAGGCGGCCAGCGATCGCCTAAACGCCTTTTCGGCGGCCTCCGGCTCGCCCCGTCGCCGGTGGGTGACGCCCATGGAACGAAGCACCATCGCCACGGCCTGGTTGTCGACACCGAAGTGGTGCTCCAGGATCGCCAGCGCCCGCTGATAAAACCCCAGCGCGGCATCGAGATCGCCCTGCATCAGGACCACACCCGCCAGATTGTGCAGGGCCAGGCCGGTGGCGCCGTCCATCTCGCCGTCACGCTCGCGCCGAAGTCGATAGATCGCCTCGAACGCCAGCCGGGCGCCGGCGTAGTCCCCCGCGTTGTAGGCAATGACCCCAAGGAGGTTCTGGGCGCTGAGCCGCAGCGAGACGCCCTCGTCGCTGTCATCGGCAAGCTCGATGGCCGCCAGCGCGGAACGTCGGGCCGCCTCGGCCTGGCCGAGGTTGATCTCGGCAGTCGCGCGATGTTTTTTCGCGGCGGCACGGTCCAGTGGCGCTTGCAGGCCCGGAGCTGCGGCATCCAGGTGCTCGACTGCCTGTTCGAACTGCCCCTTGAGCAAGAGCACCCGCGCCGCCACCAGCCGGCGTTTGGCAACGCTCTCGACCGGCTCGCCGGGTAACACCTGGTCGAGCATCTCGAGCGCTTCGTCGTGCATTCCCAGGAACATGTAGCTCGTGGCAATGGCCCGCTCGAGGTGCCCGGCGATCTCCGGCTGCCCGGCCAGCTCCTCGCCGATCCGCTTGCGGCCGCGCTCCAGCAACTCGCGAACGGTCGTCTCGGGACCCTGCTCCACGCCCGGCGCAGCGGTCTGGAAAATGCCCTCCAGGAAGGCGGTGATCTGTCTGGCTTTCGCTGCCTCGGCCACGGCGGCATTCCGTTCGGTACGAGCCTGCAGCGCGAACCAGGTCGAAAACGCGCTGCCGCCGGCAACCGCGAGCAACGCGAACGCGAGCATCGCCCCGGCCAGTCGGTGCCGGGCCAGCCAGCGCTGCGTCATCTCCAGCCATCCGGCCCGCCGGGCGAGAACCGGGCGGTCAGCCAGCACCGCGGCCAGATCGTCGGCGAGTTCGTCCGCGCCGGCATAGCGATTCTCGGGCGCGACGGCCAGGCAGCGACCGACGACGGCGTCCAGGTCCCGGCACCGCCGCCGCCCGAGCCCGGGCGGGCAGGCGAGGCGATCCCGGCGCCCGGACAGCTTGCGTTCGGTCAGGCACTCCGGCTCCTCTCCGAAGGCGCCCGATCCGCCGCTGAGCAGTTCGTGCAGGATCAGCCCGAGCGCGTAGATGTCCGTGCGCGTCGTGGTCGCCTGGCCCAGGATCTGTTCCGGCGCCGCGTAGCGCAGAGTGAAGCTGGCCCGGCCGGTCTGTTCGGCCCGCCCCTCCCCGCCATCGAGCAGGGTGGCCACGCCGAAATCGAGAATCCTGAGCTGCCCGTCGAGATCCAGCACCAGGTGATCGGGCTTGAGGTCCCGGTGCAGAACCAGGTTTCGATGGGCGAATGCCACCGCCCGCGCCGCTTCGATCATGCAGGCAAGGGCCTTGGCCGGCGCCAGGGAGCCCTCAGCCGCCAGGGTGCCGAGCGAATTCCCGTCGACATAGGCCATTGCCAGCCAGGCGCCGAGCCGCGGATGTTCGCCGGCGTCGATCAGGTGGGCGATGGCCGGATGCTGAAGCCGTGCCAGGATGCGTCGCTCGCGCTCGAACAGGTGACGGGCGCGGCGCCCGGACAGGGCAAGAAACTTGATGGCAACCCGCGCCTCGTAGCGGCCGTCGGCGCGCTCGGCCAGGTAGACCTCGCCCATGCCGCCCTCTCCCAGCAGGGACAGCAGGCGCCAGGCGCCCAGGCGTTCGCCGCTGAGGTCCTCGCGGGCGACTTCGCGCGACAGGTTCCCGACCCCCTCGGCCAGGCGCTCGAGACCCGAGGCGTCGTCGAACTCGAACAACTCGACCACCTGCCGCCGGACCGCCTCGTCCACATCGTCGCCGGCCAGGCGGCGAGCACGCTCTTCCTCTGGAAGATCGCACAATGCCTCGAACAAACGCCGAACCTCGGCCCACTGTTCGGGCGTCACGGCGGCTCGACCATGGCGCGCTGGAGCCAGGCGGAAGCCAGACGAAGCTCACGGGATACAGTGGCCGGGGATATGTCGAGAACGCCCCCGATCTCGGCGATCGTCATGCCGCCGAACACCTTGAGCTCGACCACGCGCTCGAGCCTTTCCGACATCTCACCGAGCTGGCGCATGGCCTGGTCGAGCTGAAGGATGTCGACGGGCTCCCCGCCGTCGGTCACGACGTCCAGTGCGCCGGTGGTGACGCGTAGCCAGTTGCCGCCGCGCCGCTGGGCTGACTTTTCGCGTGCGTAGTCGACGAGGACGTTGCGCATGACGGTGGTCATGCTGGCCAGGAAATGCCCACGGCTTTCCCAGCGACGGTCGGCCTGGTGAACGCGCAGGTAGGCTTCGTTGACCAGTGCGACGGTATCGAAAGTGCCCGAGCGGCGATGCCGGTTGAGCTCGCGCCGGGCGATCTGCTTCAACTCACCGTGGAACGCTTCGACGGCGCGGCCGCCGTCTTCGACTTCCTCGTCCGCTTTGTCACTCGCGGACCGGTCATTCTTGCCGGCCACCGCTTACTCCCTGCACAACCAGACTGCGCCGGGTCCCCCAAGCCCGGGCAATCCGATGATTACCCGGAACGCCGCCGGGTGCAAGTCGCCATCAGCCGACCCGGCCGTAGACCGCCTCGAGCCACTGCCACATGCTCCTGAGCCCCTGCGCTTCGCCGCCCGCCGGCCGCCCCGGCCGGTCCGACAGGTTCCAGGCGTAGATGTCGAAGTGGAACCAGTCGATGCCTTCGCCGACGAAGTGATCGAGGAACAGCGCGGCGGTGACGCTGCCGGCGAACTTCGAGGTGCCCGTATTGGAGATGTCGGCGATCGCCGGCTG
>JAASTB010000216.1 GCA_021767625.1 Wenzhouxiangella sp. | reverse complement strand
TCCATGCCCGGAAACAGCTCGTCGATGAACTCGTGGACGATCGAGGAAAGGAAGACGAAGTCGTCGGGTCCGGCCGAGTAGCTCTTCGGAATGCGGATGATGCGCGGCAGCGAGCGCGGCGCGCGGACCAGCGCCATCGCGCTGCTGCGCCCGAACGCGTCGCGGCCCGACAGCGAAACGGCGAAGTTCAGGCTCTTGTTGAGAATGCGCGGGAAGGGGTGTACGGGATCCAGTCCGAGCGGGCTGAGCACGGGCAGGATCTGCGTGCGAAAGTGATTGTGCAGCCAGCGGCGCTGGCGCTGGGTGAAGCGGTTGCGGGCGATGATGCGGATGCCCTGCTCGCGCAGTGCCGGCAGCAGTTCCTCGTCGAGGACGCGGTATTGCGCCTCGACCATCTCGAGCACGCGCTCGCGGATGGCCGCCATCGTGCCCTGCGGCGACAGGCCGTCGGCTCCGGGCTGGTTGACGCCGTGACGAATGCGCTGGCGGGTGGAGGCCACGCGCACCTCGAAGAACTCGTCGAGGTTGGTGCAGGAAATGCACAGGAAGCGAAGCCGTTCCAGCAGGGGCAGGGTCTCGTCGCGGGCCAGGGCGAGCACGCGGCGGTGAAAGGCCAGCAGGCTGATTTCATGATTGAAGAGCAGCTTCGGCGCTTCCAGGTCGTCGGAGGTCCAGCGCTCGAGCGTTTCGGCGAGCTGCGTGACCCGCTGTTTGCCGTCGGCGGCTTCGGCCGGCATGCACGTTTCCCCTAGAAAAAACAGCCCACTACGATAGCGTTGTAACCATGACAGTTTGTTGACGGCCTGCCGCCGCCTCGCCTTACTCAGACCATCCCAGCGGCTGGCGTTCCAGTTCGCGAGACGACAAGCGCAGGCGCTCGGCGCGCAGCTGGTTCAGGCGGGCGGTGACGCGCGAGCGCTGATAGTAATCGAGATCCTCGCGCTCGTTGATGCGTTCGAGCTGGACGATGGCTTCCTGGATGCCGCCGCGCATGTAGTAGCTCTCGGCCAGGGCCTCGGCCGCACGGATCTCGTCGCCGGCGCGATCCGCGGCGCGGGCGTAGAGTTCGGTCATGTTCACGTCGTCTGGATACTCGCGCAGGTAGCTGCGCAGGACCTCGGCGGCCCGCTCGGCGCGATCGGTATCGCGCTCGTGCATCAGGGTCCGCGCATACTGCGTGGTCACCAGCCGGTTGCCCGGATACTGCAGGTACAGGCTTTCGAGAATGTCCAGGCTTTCGGGAACGCGCCCCTCGGCGACCAGCAACTCGGCTTCCAGCAGCTGGTAGAGCTGACGGTTGGAGTCCTTGTCGAGCAGCCACTCCACCTGGTCCCGGGCTTCCTCGAGCCGCCGGTCGGAAAGCAGCGTCATGGCCAGACCGTAGCGCATGGCCGGTTCCGGCCGGTCGGACGTTCGCTCGATGCGGGCGCGGAACCAGGCCTCGGCGTCGGCCGAGTCGATCAGCATCGCGCGCAGGCGGGCCTGCACGTAGTGGAAGTCCGTGCCGTCGCGCCGCACGCTGCCTTCGAGCTGCTCGGCGCGCGTTCGCGCCTCGGCGATACGGTTGATCGTCAACGGGTGGGTGCGCAGTAGCTCCGGCGGTCCTTCGCCCATGACCCGGGTGATCTGGTTGAGCCGCTCGAAGAAGCGGGTCATGCCGTGGGAATCGTAGCCGCCGCGGGCGAGCAGGGCGATGCCGATGCGATCCGCCTCCGCCTCGGACTGGCGGGTGTGGTTGATCTGAAATTGCTGGGCCAGGCCCATGCCGCCCATCATGATCGCCTGGGCCGCGTCGCCTTCCACCCCCGCGGCGCCGGCCGCGAGCGCCAGGCCGAGCGTGGCGAGCATGGTCGGCAGGGAAACCTCCTGCTGGTTTTCCAGGCGGCGCGCCAGGTGATCCTGCGTGACGTGCGCGATTTCGTGGGCGACCACGCCGGCCACTTCGCTTTCATCGTGGGCAGCGAGAATCAGCCCGGAATGCAGGGCGATGACGCCCGCCGGGGCGGCGAAGGCGTTGATGCTCGGGTCGCGGAGCACGAAGAAGTGAAAGGGGTCGTCGGCCTTGTCCGAGTAGGAAACCAGGCGGTAGCCCATGTCGCTGAAGTAGTCGCGAATCAGCGGATCCTCGACGAGCACCTCCTGCGAGCGCAGGTACTGCTCGAACTCGTGCGGGAAGCTTTCGGCTTCCTGCGGCGAGAGAACCCGCGTGCTGGTGCCGCCGAGATCGGGCAGGCGCACGGAATCGTCGGCCCCGGCCGAAGTGGCCACGGCTACAATGAATGCGACGAGCAGGGTCTTGGGTATGAATCGGGTCATCGAACACTCAGACCGGCTGAAGAGGCCTTGGTTTCACCGGCAACGAGCATGGGCAGTCATTGAACGAGTTCATACAGTACCACCGAATTCTCGTGGTCCGCGCCAGGCCGGGGAGCGAGTCGAGCCTGCAGGCCCGCCGGCGGGCGGAGGCCTGGAGTGACCATGACGCCCGGTTGCTGGTGTTCTTCCACGCTGAAGGCGTCGAGCATGCCGCAGCCGAAGAGCCTTCGGCCGAATGGCGGCGGCTGGCGGGCTGGCATGGCGCGGTCCTGGCGGTCTGCAGTGGATCCTGGTCGCGCCGCCACGACGACTCGCCGGCGGATCCCTTCGTTCTCTCCAGCCTCGTGAATTTCTGGAACCACGCCCTCGAAGCCCGCGAAGTGACCTGCTTCGGAGTTGCCGATGCCGGGTGAGCCCTGGGTGATCGTCGTTGCATCGGCGCCGCGAGAGCCGGATAGCCGCGAGATGCTCGAACTGGTGCTCGCCGGCGCCACCCTCGAGGCCGAGCTCGTGGTCGTCTTCGAGGCGGACGGGCTGGGGCACCTCGAGCCGGAACCGTTCGCGCCCTGGCGCCAGCTGATCGATTTCGGCCTCGCCGGCATACGCGCGCGCCGTTCCGGCGAAGCCCTGCTGCCGGCCGGCGTGTCGGCCATCGATGGCGACGGCTTCGAGGAACTGTGCCGCGATGCGGCAGGAGTGCTTAGACTGTGAACGACGCGACCCGACAACTGTTCGTGGACGGCCGGCCGGTCTCGCTCGACGAAGACGGCTTTCTCGTCGATTCCGGGCAGTGGTTTCCGGAAGTCGCCGAGGCTCTCGCCGAACGAGACGGCGTGCGGCTGGGCGAAGAACACTGGTGGCTGATCGAGTTCGTGCGCGACCACCAGGTCCGCTACGGCAACCCGCCGCTGATGCGCGTGGTCGTCGCCGAATACCGCAAACGCCATCCCGACAGCCGGGGCAGTCGTGAACTCTATCGGCTGTTTCCCGAAGGCCCGGTAAGGGAAGCCTGCCGTTACGGCGGCCTGCCCAAGCCGGATTGGTGTATTTAAAAAAAAACAAAGGGGTTCAGGGTTCAGTGTTCAGGGTTCAGGAGCGCTTGGTGGTGCCGGGCGGTGAGCGTCGACGATCCTTGCGCCGTGCATGCCGCAAGCTTGTACAACCCGGCGCCATACTGAGACCCGGAACCCGGAACCCGGAACCCGGAACCCGGAACCCGGAACCCGGAACCCGGAACCCGGAACCCGGAACCCGGAACCCGGAACCCGGAACCCGGTCTTTTACCTGAAACCTGAAACCTGAAACCCAGCAAACCAGGAGCAACCCAACCCGATGAGCAAGCAAGTCGTGATGTACACCAAGCCCACCTGCCCCTTCTGCACCGCCGCCGAGCGGCTGTTCAGGAGCAAGGGCGTGGATTTCACCGTGATCGATATCGCCGCCGAGCCCGAACGGCGCGACGAGATGATCGAGCGCAGCGGGCGCCGCACGGTGCCCCAGATCTTCATCGGCGACGAGCACGTCGGTGGGTTCGACGATCTCGATGCGCTCGACCAGGAAGGCGCGCTCGATCGCATGCTGGAAAAGGCCTGAATCGCCGAGATCGCGCGTCCGGGCGTGATGCCGGGGCGCCGCAGGATTTATAATGGGCGGTTTCCGTTCAACCGCTTGATCACTACAGGAACCGCAGCGTGACGCAGCAAATCACCGTTATCCGGGGCGACGGCATCGGCCCCGAAATCATGGACGCCACCCTTCGCATGCTCGACGCCATGGGCACGGGTCTGACGTACGACTTCCAGCTCGCCGGCATGGCAGCCCAGGAGGAAACCGGTGAGCTGCTGCCGCAGGACACGCTCGATTCGATCGAGAAGAACCGCGTCGCTCTCAAGGCGCCGCTGACCACGCCGGTGGGCGGTGGCTTCAAGTCGCTCAACGTCGCATTGCGCAAGCATTTCGACCTCTACGCCAACGTCCGTCCGGCGATCAGCTTCAAGGGGTCGAACTCGCGCTACGAGAACATCGATCTGATCACCGTGCGCGAGAACACCGAGGGCGCCTACCTGGGCGAGGGCGCGTGGACCGCGCCGGACGACAG
>JAASTB010000215.1 GCA_021767625.1 Wenzhouxiangella sp. | reverse complement strand
CGCTTGTTCGAACTGATGAACGACCGTCAGCCAGCTCCCGATTCGGAGCTGCCGGAAACGGGGGTTGGCGCCGAACTCGAGCGGTTTCTTGCGCCGCCGTTCATCGTGGGGGATCGATACGGCACCCGCTGCACGACGGTGGTGTCGATCGGTTCGTCGGTATCGGTGTCGGAACGCCGCTTCGATGTCGGGGGCGAGGCCGTCGGGGAAGTGACCTACCGTTTTAGCCCCTGAGCTCCGCCAGTTCGCGGCCAAGGCTCTCGGCGTCGGGATAGCGTTCGGCCGGATCGAAGGCCAGGCAGCGCAGGATGATGCGTTCGAGTTCCTCCGGGATTTTGTCCCAGTGGCGCGACGGAGGAATGGGCGGCTGCCTGAGGCGGGCGACGGCGATTTCCATGACGCTGCCGCCTTCGAAAGGCATGCCGCCGGTGAACAGCTCCTCGAGGACCACGCCCAGGGAGTAGATGTCGGTGCGCGCATCGGGCTGGCCGCCCTGTATCTGCTCCGGCGCCATGTAGTGCGGCGTGCCGCTGATCTCGTCCGATGTGGCGGGCTCGCGGGACCGGGCCGGCGCCGAAATGCCGAAGTCCATCAGCTTGGCGTTGCCGCGGTGCTCGAGCATGACGTTGCCCGGCTTGATGTCGCGGTGCAGCACACCGACCTCGTGCACCGCCTGCAGCCCGGCGCAAAGCTGGCGGGCGATGCGCAGGGCCGCGCCGTAGGGCAGCTTGCCGCGGCGGTCGAGCAGTTCGCGCAGGGTCATGCCGCTGACGTACTCCATCGACAGGTAGGGGGCCCCGCCGGCCTCACCGAAGTCGTAGGTTCGCAATACGTTGGGATGGGTGATGCGCCGGGCGAGCTTGAGTTCGCTCTTGAGGCGTTCCAGGCCCTGTTCGTCGACGCTGCCCGGCTTGAGCATCTTGATCGCCACGATTTCGTCGAGCTTCTGGTCGTGCGCCTTGAAGACGACGCCCATGGCGCCGTGGCCGAGTTCGGTCAGCAGCTCGTATCGCTCTCCCAGGTGCTGCCCCGGGTTCCCGGACATGGCGTCGGGCAGCTGCGAGCGATCCATGGCCCGGGTGGCCTGGTCGTCGTCCTCGGGCCGCTCGGTGGTGCGCCCGCCTGGCGCTGCCCTCGACTCCTCGGGCATGTGCCGGGCCATGTCGGCCATGTAGTCTTCCATGTCGCGCTTCTCGCGCAGGCTGCTCAGCAGGCTGTCGAAGGCGCGCGCCAGGCGTCCGATCTCGTCGCTGCCGGCGGTGGGCACTTCGTGGCGGAAGTTGCCGTCCATGGCGGCTTCCGCCGCGGAGGTCAGGCGCCGGACGGGGCGAAGGATGCGCTGCGAGATCAGGTAGGAGAGCACCAGGGCGACGGCAACGGCCACCACGCCCGTGACCAGCACGACGAGCGGAATGTCCTGGTAGGCCGCCAGCTCCCGGTCCAGCGAGGTCAGCGCGACCGTGGTGCCGAAGGCCTCGCCGCGCGCGTCGATCAGCGGCGAGAGCTGCATCAGCCAGCGGTCGCCGGAGAGCTCGATGCGATGGGTTCTTCCCGGTCCGTCCGGATTCCCAAGAGCGGCGCGGAGTGCATCGTCCGAGCCGAATTCGGCCATCAGGCGGTCGGTGGCCGGTACGTCCAACGTCGTGGCGACCACCCGCATGCGGTCGGCGGTTGTCAGGTAGGCGACGTCGGCGCCGCTGACGCGTTTGACATCGTTGGCCAGCGAGTTGTCCAGCCCCAGGCCGGCGACCAGGAAACCGGCGACCGTCCGCCCCCGCGCGATGGGCGTGACCGAGGCCTGGTAGAGGCCGTCGCCGACGGTCCACAGTCCGCTGACCGGAGCGAGGGCTTCGAGTCCCCTGGCCACGAGGGGATCGTCGGAGAGATCGACGCTCGGTGCGCGCGGGCGGTCGGTGCGGGCCAGAACCCGTCCTTCGGGATCGATCACCAGAGCGATGTCGAGCCCGAACTCGTTGCGCCGCGTCTGGAGCAGGTCCGTCACCGAGCGGGCGGCCAGCTCGGGATCCTGCGCATTGACGGCTTCGTCCACGTAGCTTCCGAAGTAGGGATCGGACGAGACGAGTTCGGTGACCAGTTCAAGCTGGCGTGCGCGAAACTGGCGAAAGTAGCGCTGCACCGACTGGCTGTTGGACAGGGAAGTGTCGGCCGCCTCGGAAGCCACTTCGCGCACCACGTGCAGCGTCACCATCATGGCGCCGCCGACGGCCAGCGCAAGCACCAGGCCGAAGGCCAGGAACAGCCGGGCGCCGAGCGACATGCCGGTTTTCTCAGCGGTACGGGTCACGGTCACGCCGGTTGTAGGGCTGGCCGGTCTTGTCGCGATGCGGCGGCAGCCGGGGCTTGGTGACTTCCAGGGTCACGTCGACCGGAGCGGAAGCGGGCAGTTCGATGGCTCGTTGCCAGGCCTCGCTCTGTCGATGCCAGACGTGAAGCTCCCCCGGGCCGGGCGGCAGGCCGCTCAGCTCGAAACGGCCCTGCGCGTCGGGACGGGTGCGCCAGGGCGTGTCGACGACCAGCACGTGCGTGTGCATGTCGTGGTGGACGTTGCAGTAGATGTTGACCACCCCGGTCCGGTCGAAGGTGACCGAGGGTGCCTCGCCCGGACCGTAGACGCCCAGGTCGAAACCGTTGTCGGGAGAAACCGAGAACAGATTGTGCAGGATCGGATCCTCATTCGGGAAGCGGACTTCCGAACCGCGGGACACCGCCGCGACCGTGGGCGTGAGCGTCTTGTCGCGGGTCACGATTTCCGTCGCTTCCGGCCGGCTGCCGCCAGGGGGCAGGCTTGCCGGGTCGTCGGGCAGGAAATAGACCACCGCCTCGTCGGGGTCGGCATCGCCGCCGGTCAGTGCGATCGTTCCTGCAATCGACAATTCGGTTGCGGCCCGGCCGGGCTTCGGTTCGGGCGCCGGCTCCGGGGCCTGTGTGTCTCCGGGCTCGGGTTCCGGCTTTGCTTCCGGCGGGGGTGCAGGCCGGGCGTCCGTCTCGGTCGGCGGCGACGATTCGGAGGATTCCGACTCGGCTCGGTCCGGGTCGGGCCGCGCTTCGGTGCTTTCGGCAGAGTCCGGCGGGCCGTCGGATGCGCCGGGCCCGGCCGGATCTCCTCCGTCCGCCGGGACGCTCTCCTCGCCGACCGGCGCGCTGTCGCTGTCCGTTTCCTCTGCGGCCGGGGGCGGTTCCGGGTCGGGGTCGCTCGCGCCGGGGTCCCGGGCCGGCGCCTCGTCCTCAGGCGGCGGGACGGTGTCGACCGGCGCGCAGGCCGACAGCATCAGGCCGAGACTGAGCAACCAGACCGGCGCGGATTTCACGAGCGCCACCGCAGCGTGACGAGCCACTCGTCGTTGCTCGCTTCGCCGCCGGCGGTGAACAGCCGGTTGTCGGCGTACTCCGCGGTCAGGTCCAGGCCTGGCAGGATGGTCAGACGAATGCCGATGTCCAGTTTCTCCCAGTCCCAGGCGCCGCTGGGGAAGGGCGTGATCTCGGGGTTGGCGAAATCGTTGTCGAGGCGCGAATAGCGGATGGCCGGCTGGATGTGCGAAAACAGCTGCCGTCCCTCGTATCCCCAGACGAGGGGGAGTTCGAAGCGCCAGGCGGCTTCGACTTCCAGGCCGCTTCTCGGCAGCGAGGCGAGCTCCTGGTCCACGTACTGGGCGAACAGGGAAAAGTCGTCGATGTAGGCGCGCAGATTGAGGCCGTATTCCTCGCGGTCGTCGCCAGCCAGGCCGGGGTAGGGGAACTGGTTGCCCGGACCGCGCAGCAGGTCGAGATCGCCGCCGTAGAAGGTGCCCTTGAGCGACACGGTCTCCTCGAGTTCGCCCTGGTAGCCGAACAGCATGACGTCGACCGCGCGTCGCCCGGAGTGGTCTGCCCAGCGATACCCGGCCGCCGCCCCGAATTCCGGCTCGCCGTCGAAGTCCGGGCCCTCGATTTCGGCGTCGTACAGGATGGGAATCCCTGTCTTGAGTTCGGGGTCGGGGTTGGTGCGTCGCAGTTCCTCGATGCCGTTGTCGCCGGCCAGGGCATTGGGATCGCGGATGAACAGCGGGTTGCCCTGGGTGATCGATCCTTTCAGGTAGAAGTTGGGCGTGAGGTCGACGCCGAACTCAACACCCAGGTCCTCGAGCCGGTTGAACGCCGTCGAAACCAGGCCGTAGCTTTCCAGGTGGCGGTCGTCCTGCCGTTCGAACTTGGCGAACTTGCCCAGCTTGACGTAGCCGCCGAAGCCTTCGGCGGGCAGGGCGGGCACGAACTCGCGCCCCCAGCGCAGCCAGAGCTGGTCGACGTCCACCCGGCGGTCGCCGGAGGTGGGATTGCGTTCGTGACGGTCGATGAAGTCGACCCTGGAGTGAATCAGGAAGTCCTCGCCCCGCTCGATATTGGCGATGAAACTGACCAGCGACATTTCGAAGTGGCCGCCGGGCTCCACCGTTTCCATG
>JAASTB010000214.1 GCA_021767625.1 Wenzhouxiangella sp. | reverse complement strand
GTCCTGCGCGACATCCTGGCCGAGGGCGAGCGCTACGGCCGCGCCCCGGAAGGCAGCCGCGAGGACGTGCTGATCGAATTCGTCAGCGCCAACCCCACCGGCCCCCTGCACGTCGGCCACGGCCGCGGGGCGGCCTACGGCGCCAGCCTGGCGGCGATCCTGCAGGCCGCCGGTCACCGCGTCCACCGGGAGTATTACGTCAATGACCACGGCCGCCAGATGGATATCCTGGCCGTTTCGGTCTGGCTGCGCTACCTCGAGCTCAGCGGCGAGAAGGTCGGCTTCCCGGCCAACGGCTACCGCGGCGACTACATCTACGACATCGCGCGCGAGGTGCGCAAGCGCCACGGCGACGACCTGCGCCACGCCGGCATGAAGGTTTCCGAGGGCCTGCCCGCCGACGGTCCCGACGGCGACTCCGAAAAGCACGTCGACGCGCTGATCGCCCGGGCCCGCGAACTGCTTGGCGAGGCCGGCTACGAGGCCTGCTTCAAGGCCGCCCTGGAGACCATGGTCGAGGACATTCGCGAGGATCTTTCCGCCTTCGGCGTGACCTTCGAGCGCTGGTTTTCCGAGCGCGAGCTTGAATCCAGCGGCGCGCTGGCGCGTGCGCTCGACAAGCTCGACGAGCAAGGCTGGCTCTACGAGAAAGACGGGGCCAAGTGGTTCAAGGCCACCGAACTGGGCGACGACAAGGACCGCGTGGTGGTTCGCGAGAACGGGCGCACCACCTATTTCGCCTCCGACGTGGCCTACCTGCTCGACAAGCTCGGTCGCTGCAGCGGCACCTCGCTCTATGTCTTCGGCGCCGACCACCACGGTTACGTGCCGCGCCTGAAGGCCGCCGCGGCCGGCCTGGGCGAGGACCCAGAGCGGCTCGAATTCCAGCTCGTCCAGTTCGCCGTCCTCTACCGCGGCGGCAAGAAGGTGCAGATGTCGACGCGTTCGGGCAGTTTCGTGACTCTGCGCGAACTGCGCGACGAGGTCGGCAACGACGCGGCCCGCTACTTCTACGTGATGCGCTCGCACGAGCAGCACCTGGACTTCGACCTCGACCTGGCCAAGTCGCGCGCCAACGAAAATCCCGTCTACTACATCCAGTACGCGCATGCGCGGATCATGAGCGTGTTCCGCGAACTCGACAGTCGCGGCCTGCGCCACAATCAGGCCATCGGCGAGGCGGCGGTCGAACGTCTCGAGACCGACCATGAACAGGAGCTGCTGCGCCTGGTCGGTCGCTTCCCCGAGTTGATCGAGTCGGCCGCGCGCCAGCGCGCCGCCCACGTGCTCGCCCACTACCTGCACGACCTGGCGGCCGGTTTCCACTCCTGGTACAACGCCACCCCGTTCCTGGTCGACGACGAAGACCTGCGCAATGCCCGGCTGAACCTGGTCGCGGCGGTCGGGCAGGTCCTGCGCAACGGCCTGGGCCTGATCGGCGTGTCCGCGCCGAAGGAAATGTAGGGTGGCGAGGCGTCAGGCAAAACGCGGCGGTTCGACGGCCGGCGGCGGCCTGCTGACTTTCGGCGCCGGCGTGGTCTGCGGCCTGGTGCTGGCGACGCTGGCCTGGCTGGGCGGCTACCTGCCCGGCCGAGACGACCCGGACACACCGCAGCAGCCGAGCGGCCGCGACGAGCCGCCCATCGCCGAGGAAGTCGCGGGCGAGCGAAGCCGCCAGTACGACTTCTTCACCGTCCTGCCCGAGCGCGAGGTGGTCGTGCCCGAAGAGGAAATCGCCGAGCGCGCACGCGAACGCAGCAGCGAGACGGCCAGCCAGGGCCCCTACGTACTGCAGGTCGGCTCGTTCCGCTCCGGCGAGGACGCCGAGGGTCTGCGTGCCCGGGTCACGCTGCTGGGCCTCGACGCCCGCGTCCAGTCGGTGACCGTCGACGACGTCACCTGGCACCGCGTGCGGGTGGGCCCGTTCGAAAGCGCCCGCGAGGCCGACGGGGCGCGCCGTCGCCTGCTCGACAACGGCTTCGAGGCGATGGTGCTCAGCGGCGGATGAGCCGGGAGTCGCACGCCGCACTGGTCCTGCCCGGCGGCGGCGCGCGCGGCGCCTACCAGGTGGGCGTGCTGAAAGCCGTCGCCGAACTGCTCGGCGAGCACAACACGCCGTTCCCGATCATTACCGGCACCTCGGCCGGCGCCATCAACGCCGCCGTGATGGCCTCCCACGCCGGGGATTTCTCCCACGGCGCGGCGCGGCTCGAGCACTTCTGGGGCAACTTTCGCTGCCACCACATCTACCGCACCGGCTGGTTGCACAACCTCGGCCGCGGCCTGCACTGGCTGGCTTCCATGACGCTCGGCGGGCTGGGCGTGGCCAACCCGAAATCCCTGCTCGACAACGCACCGCTCGGGCAGCTGCTCGAACGCGAACTCGACACCGAAGGCATCGAGCGCTCGGTCGAGTCCGGCCTGCTCAAGGCCCTGCTGGTGACCGCTTCCGGATACACCTCGGGGCGGGCCGTGACCTTCTTCCAGGCCGACGAACGCATCGAGGGCTGGCAGAAGGGCAAACGCATCGGCCGGCGCGCCCGGATCCGTCCGGCCCACTTGCTGGCCAGCGCTGCATTGCCGCTGCTGTTTCCGGCCGCGCGTATCGGCCACGAATATTTCGGCGACGGCGGCATGCGCCACACCACGCCGCTGAGCCCGCCGATTCGCATGGGCGCCGACCGCATGCTCATCATCGGCACGCGCGACGTGCGGCCCGATCCGGAGCCCGCCGAGGATGTCGCTTACCCGTCGCTCGGCGAGGTCGGCGGCTACCTGCTGGACGTGATCTTCATGGACTACCTGACCAACGACCTGGCCCGGCTCGAGCGCATCAACCGTACGCTCGAGCAGGTGCCCGAGGATCGAATGGAGAAGACCGGACTGCGTCCGGTCGAGACCCTGCTGATTCAGCCCTCGACCGACGTGCGGGAAATCGCCATGCGTCACCGCCACCGCGTGCCGGCCAGCGTCCGCACCCTGCTCAAGGGCATTGGCGCCTGGGGCGAAGGGCGGTTGCCCAGCTACCTCTTGTTCGAGGCGGAATTCTGCCGGGAACTGATCGAGCTGGGGTATCGCGACGGAATCGCCCGCGCCGACGACATCCGCGCGCTGATGATCGAGGATTAGCCCTCGCCGTAACCCGAGAAATTGCCGACGGTCGTCATGGCCCCGAGCCGGTCGCCCGGCAGCGTCTGTTCAAGCCGGTCGCGAAGGTCGACCTTGACAATGGAGTTACCGGCTTGCAGAGTTATGCGGGCTTGTCAGGGGTTGGTGAAAGGACGTCTCCACATGATTGCATCCGGACTCAGGTATCTGATTGCCCTCGTTGCCTTGGGCACATTCATCGTGCCCGTCTGGGCCCAGGAAGTGTCCCCACAGCCTGCGGGCCCCACCGATGAGCTACGCCTCACAATGGGGCTCAATACTCGGTCCTGTTTCAATCAGATTGAAGATGTTCAGGTTGACGTTGGCTCGAGGCCGATCCTAGTGAACTACGTCGTCGCGCCGGTGCAGGGGGTGATTTGCGTTGGTACGCCGCCGCCGCTAAGGCTGGACGTTGCGCTTGGTTCTTTCGGGCCGGGAAGCTACGAGCTGGTGATCGACGGGACGATAGACGGCGAGGCGCAGCCGACTGCGACTGCTTCGTTCGAGGTGCTCGGTGCCGGGTCGACTCAGTCGGTACCAACCTTTTCGCGCGTTGGACTGCTCCTTCTTTCCTCTCTTGTTTTCCTTTTGGGGATGGCCCGGTTCAGAGGCTGAGCACGAGCCCTCGCCACGCCAAAGAGCTAAGAAGGCAGGTGGCCTCGACGGCCGTCCTGCCTTCCGCGGGCTCACTGTTCAAAGCGGTCGCGGAAGATCAGCCCGACCGGGCTGGTATCGCCTTCGAAGCGGAAGATGCCGCCGGAGCGCACGACATAGAGATTGCCGGCTTCGTCTTCGCCGAAGCTGCGCAGTCCTTGGCCTTCTTCTGAAAACTCGGTCATTGTCCAGCCACCGCCTTGCGCCTCGGTAGAGAACCAGATTTTGCCGGACCAGTAATCTCCGAATACATAGGTTCCCCTCAGGCTCGCAACCGGACCCCGGTAGCGGAACCCACCAGTCACTGATCGATCGTTCACTGTCCATTCGTAGCTCAGCACCGGCAGGGTCGAGCCGGCAAGCGGGCAGGGATTGCTGGTGCCGCTGGCGAATTCCGCTTCGCAGACGTCCCAGCCGTAGTTCCGACCGCCGGCATCGTCGGCGGGCTCGAAATCGATCTCCTCCCAGCTCGATTGGCCGACGTCCCCGATCCACAGATCGCCGGTTTCGCGGTCGAAGCTCCAGCGCCAGGGGTTGCGCAGGCCGTAGGCCCAGACCTCGCCGCAGGCGTTGGGGTCGCTTTGGAAGGGGTTGTCGTTCGGGATGGCGTACTCGGCCGAACCATCGAGGTCGGCGCCGCACAGGTTGTTGCTGCCCGC
>JAASTB010000213.1 GCA_021767625.1 Wenzhouxiangella sp. | reverse complement strand
TACGAGTTGGTCACCCAGGAAGAACCCCAGCTACCCCAGCGGGCCGAACCCGTGCGCCCCATGGAGTCGGCCGCCGTCAAGACGGTGACCCCATCCATGCCCGCACCGCCCCCGGCACCCGCGCCGATCGAGGCCGAGGTGGAACAGCAACCCCCCGCCCCCCAGGCGCCGGCGCCGGGTCTTTTGGTCCGCCTGTGGAACCTGCTTTTCGCGCCCGCCCCGAAGGTCGAGGAAAAGCCGGAGCCGGAGAAGAAGAAACGCCGCAGCAGCGAGACGCGTGAGCAACGCGGTACGTCGCGTTCCGGCACCAGCAACCGCCGCAGCCGCGGTGGCCGCTCGCGCCGCAATGGCGGCGCCCAGTCGTCGCAGCGCGCCCAGGACGGCGGCAAACAGCCGGCCGAATCGCGCGCCGCCCCGTCCAAGGACACGGTCGACGCGGGTAAAGCCGGTGACAAGCGGCAGCGCAAGGAAGAAGGCAAGGCCGAGGAACGCCAGGCCCGCCCGGATACCGGTGAGAAGGATGCACAGGGCCAGGGCTCCGGCGAAGGCAAGTCGCGTCGCGGGCGCCGCTCCGGTCGACGTCGTCGCCGCGGCGGTGGCGGTTCCCAGGGAAGCCAGGATGCGCAGCAACAGGCGTCGGGCAAGCCGTCCGAAGAGGGCCAGCAGCCACAGGGTGCCGGCGCAGATAAGCCTGAAAAAGCGGAGAAGGCCGAGGCCCCCTCCAAGCCGCGCAGCGACGATCGCCAGCAGGGCCGTCGCCTGAGAGCACAGCGCGACGAATCTGGACGCGCCGCGGACCGGGGCAAGAGCGACGATAGCACCCCGAAGTCGGACTCGGCTCCGAAGGCGGAATCGGCTCCGAAGGCGGAATCGGCTCCGAAGGCGGAATCGGCCCCGAAGGCGGAATCGGCCCCGAAGCCGGAATCGGCCCCGAAGTCGGAATCGGCCCCGAAGCCGGAATCGGCTCCGAAGTCGGAATCGGCTCCGAAGGCGGAATCGGCTCCGAAGGCGGAATCGGCCCCGAAGCCGGAATCGGCTCCGAAGTCGGAATCGGCTCCGAAGTCGGAATCGGCTCCGAAGGCGGAATCGGCTCCGAAGGCGGAATCGGCCCCGAAGCCGGAATCAGCCCCGAAGTCGGAATCGGCCCCGAAGTCGGAATCGGCTCCGAAGGCGGAATCGGCTCCGAAGACCGATACACTGCCGGCGACTGATAACCGACCCAAACCGGAATCCGCGCCGTCCGCCGACGCGACACGACGCCCGGGTGGCGACAAGGACAGCACGTCGAACGCCGGTTGATCGACTCCCCGTCCTGATCAACGCAAGAGGCCCGCATCAAGCGGGCCTCTTGCGTTTTAGGCGCCGTGAAGCGCGGGCGCTGTCAGTTCAACCAAGTCGACGTCGGATATCCGCGATCAGTCCCTCGGAAGCCGATTCGACCAGATCGAGGACCCGCTCGAAACCGGTAGCGCCCCCGTAGTACGGATCCGGTACCTCGCGCTCGCCGGTATGCGGCGCGAATTCCAGGAACAAGCGAACGGTTTCCCGGTGTTCGGCCGGACACTGCCCGTGCAAAAGGGCAAGGTTGTCTTCATCCATGGCCAGGATGTAGTCCCAGGCACCGAAATCCTCGGCGGCCACCCGGCGGGCCCGCTGGCGGCTCAGGTCGACACCCCTGCGCGAGGCGGCTTCCCGTGCCCGCTCATCCGGCGGCTCGCCGACGTGAAAGGCGTGCGTGCCCGCCGAATCGATCACCACGGCATCCGACAGCCCTTCCCGTTCAACCAGGGCCTCGAACACGCCCTGCGCGGTCGGTGAGCGACAGATGTTACCCATGCAAACAAACAAGACCCGAATCTCGTTACTCATGCTTCATCCGTTACGTGAGTGTGTCGGCACATGATATCGACGATTCGGCCAGGTTCAACCGCACACAACCCAGCCTGACACGGATGCTCAGGCCGGCTGCAGGAAATCGCGAGCCCCACAGAGTTGCGGGTAAGCATCCATCATCACCTGCTCGAGCGTGGCGATATCGATACCGAGCCGGTCCAGGACCGCGGGATCGATCGCGGTCACGCCATCGTCTCCGGAGTGCCCGAAACCGAGCGCCCGGCACAGGGAATCAGCCACGTGCACGATGTCGGCCAGGGGTTCGTTGGAGGGGTTGGCCGTGTCGTGATGCTGCCCGATGGCCGCGACGATATCGGGGGAGAGATGCCAGCGCCCGGCCAGGCGTTCGCCGACAAAGGCGTGATCGATCGTGACCAGGGCGCGCTCGGCCTCGAGGTACAGGCAGTCATTCAGCTCGGCATGTTCGACGATACGTCGCACATCGTCGGTGAAGCAGATGTTCATGAAGGCCTTGCCGATATCGTGCAACAGCCCCGCTACGAAGGCGGCCTCCTCGTCCACGTGCGGTATCTCGAGCGCGATACGCCGCGCGATCATGGCCGCGCCATAGGCATGCATCCATAGCCGGCCCTGCTCGAGCACTGCGCCTTCCGCATCGCCCAGCTGGCGCATGATACTCACGCCCAGGATGAGATTGCGCAGGGTATTGCTGCCGAGAATGATGAACGCGTCCTTCAGGGACGAGACTTTGCCAGTGAGACCGTAGAACGGTGAATTGGCAATCTTCAGGACCTGCGAGACCAGCGACTGGTCCTTGCCCACCACGGCCTCGAGCCGCTCGAACTCGAACTCGGGATCGTTGAATACCTGGATGGCCTGAACCACCACCGCGGGCAGTGGCGGCAAGTCTTCCAGTTGCCGATCCAGCGTATCGAGGCTCATTCTTCGCAACCCACGTGGGCAAGCATGACGCGGCGCGTCACCTCGCGAACCTGGTTCATCAAGGGGTCCTCGGCACAATGACGGAAGCGTTGAACCAGCAGCTCGTCGATACGCCGTGTTTCACGCTCCAGCACATCGGGATCGAGTGCGACGAGTACCGGTACGGTTTCGATTCCTCTTTGACCCAGCATGGCAAGACTGCGTTCGCTCAAAACGGCATCGGCCTTGAGCAGCACTTCGCCAGCCGCGCCCCGAAGGTCTTCTGCCAGCTGATCGCCGGGCCGGGCATCGATGAGGGGTTTCCATTGAGTCGGCACTGCTACACACCCATTTATTCGAAGAAGGTAATCACCCAGCCGCGCGACGCGCCACCCCGTCCGAGGCGCTGGGCGCTGGTATCGATTTTGCTCTCACCCGCAAGCGAAAAACGTGCATGGATCGAATCCTCGGGTGTATCGGCAATGGCCGTTGCCAAGTCCGGCAGTATGCGCTTCAGGAGGGCACCGACAAGCGCCCCGCCCGCCTCGCCCATCATGTCGGACGCCCGCGTATTCGCGTAGACGATCACGCCCTCGAGATCGACGCCGAGCACACCGGCTGGAAGACTATCCAGGATCTGCTGCGAGACCCGCAGCGAGGCCGCATGAATCTCCAGGTGGCGGGTCTTTTCTTCGACACGCCGTTCCAGCTCCCGGTTGAACCGCTCGAGTTCCGTGTTGGCGGCGCGCAACTGCTCGTTGAGCAGCCGGTTTTCGCGCTGCAGTGCATGAAGCCGGAATGCCTCTCGGGTGACCTCGCGCAGTTCCGTGTCGTCCCAGGGCTTGGTGAGAAACTTGTACACCGCCCCTTCATTGACGGCGGCCGTGACCGACTGGAGGTCGGTAAAGCCGCTCAGGACGATGCGCAGCGTCTCCGGAAAACGCGCCTTCACCGTCCGCAGGAACTCCACACCGGTCATTTCGGGCATCCGGTAATCCGAAATGATCACCCCGACCTCGTGCGCCTCGAGCAACTGGAGCCCCTGTGCCCCGCTCCCCGCCATGAGGATTTCGTAGGGTTCGCGACGAAACATCCTGCGCAACGCGCTGAGCGTATTGGGTTCGTCATCCACGAGGAGGAGCGTCTGGGGCGTATCTTCCGACATGTCCATTGCACAGATGCCAGCCAACGGTTAAGGAATGCCATGGTACGCAAACCGGGGCCGAAAATTAACGGTCTATGGCCTGGCGATACTCAGACGGTGCGAATGGAAGGGAATCAGGCCGCCGCCTCGATCAGCTAGTGAAGCGCCGAGTCGACCGGGAAGATGTAGAAGCGGAGCTGCTGGCGGCGGTTGGCCCGATTCAGGGCCGCCATCAACGCGTCCTGGTCGAAGGGATAGGCCAGCACCTCACAGCCGTCTCCAGCAGGGTGACGGCACGCCGCCTCATCGACGATCGCCTGCAGTGCTTCCGAGTCGCGGCTGCTGCGATCGATCAGAATCACGTCGAAGTCGATGCCGTGCAGCAGGCGCGCGAGCCGGGAGGGGTCTGCGAACACGGTGTGGATCACGTACCCCGTATCGGGAATTCGCGCACGAATGGCGCTCAAACGCTCCGGATCGGACCCGGCGATCAATACGGTATGGAAACTCATGGCTCGAGAACTCAATCCGGCGCGGCCGGTAAACAG
>JAASTB010000212.1 GCA_021767625.1 Wenzhouxiangella sp. | reverse complement strand
TCAAGTGCTCCTCCCCGGTTGCAGCAATCATCCGACGAGGCCACGTTGTTTTCGAAGACGCTGTCGGTAATGGAGAACTGAGCAATTCCGGCGTCGATCGCTCCGCCACTACCTTCGGTCTGATTGAGCTCGAAGCGTGTGCGGGCGATGGTTAGAGCGTCGATCGTCGAGCCTGGTTCGGCTCGAGCGTGAAGCGCGCCGCCTCCGGCTTCCGACCAGTTTCGATCGAAGTTTGAATCACGAACTTCGATGCTTGCGGTCACGCCGGTCTCGAGCGAGACGAGGATCGCCCCACCCAGGGAGGGGAGCGGGGTCGCAATCGTTCGATTCCCGGTGAAACGGACGGAGTCGATGATCAACTCGCCCGTCCTCTCGACGACTGCGATGCTCCCGCCGCCGTTGATTCCGCTTCCGGGCGGTACCGTCGAGGCGCGGCCATCTCTCAGTGTGAGGCCCGAAATCGAGAAATGATTCGAGTCGTCGGGCATGTTGACGAGAAAATGGCGCGTCTGAAAGTTGCCGCTGAGGACCGTTGCGTCCATGCCCAACCCCTGTATCGAAAGCGCCTCGGTTACTTCGATCTGACTGGTTATCTGGATGGTGCCGTTGACCATGATCGTGATCGTATCCGCTCCGGCATCTCCGCTATTGCAAGCGTCAACGCCTGAAACCGGATTGGTGTTGGCCGAATGGACCGCCTCCCTGAGAGAGCAGTCGCCGTCATCGTTCAACTCGTCGTCGGCGGTGTTGACCAGGATGCTGGCCGCGTGGGCGCTGCTCGCAAGAGCCATGAGCAGGCCGGCGGAAAGAATGATCTCGCGTAGGTGCATGGTCGCTCTTCTCGTCAGTCTTCGAATCGGTCCAGGAAGATGCTGTCGCCGGCCAGTTCGAACGCGCCGATGTCGCAAACGGCACTGCCGTTGCCGTCGCCATCGCGCGGCCGGGAACGACCGCGCTGGTCGACGGTGAGCGGGTCGCCCAGGGCGTCTACACAGCCGGCGGGGTCGCCGGCGTCGATGGCCGGGCTGGCGGCCAGCAGCGCGTGCGTCGGCGTCTCGCCGCCGTTGTCAGCCAGGGCATCGAGCAGGGGGTCGATGGGCGCGGCAATCGTGCCCACCTGGTTACCGTCGACGCCATCGGCAACGCCCGTGCAGCCGTTTCCGTTGCCGATCAGGTTGTAGACGCTGTTGGTCAGCGTGGTGGAACAGTCCGGAGCTTCGTGGCCGGAATCGAAATTGCCAGCCAGCAGGCTGTTGGTCATGGTGACATCGTTTATCCCGGACAAGCCGCCGCCGTCGCCGAAGCCATCACTGTCGCGATCGGCACGATTGCCTGTGACAGTCACATTGAACAGGTCATTGCTTGCGGCTCCTGCCCTGATGGCGCCACCGTAGCCGCCGGCCGTGTTGCCGCTGAAAGTCGAATTGATGATGGTCAGGCTCTGGCCGCCGATCGAGAGGGCGCCGCCTGCTCGATCGCTGCCCAGGGCGGAATTCTCGAAGAAGGTCGAGCCGCTGATCTCGGTCACATGGTCGCTGCCGCCCACATCGATGGCACCGCCGGAGCGCGCATTGAGCATCGTCTCGTTGTGTTCGAACAGGCTGTCACGCACGATCAGTGTCCGCCCGGCGTCGGCCAGCTTGATGGCGCCGCCATCGAAGCCCGTCGCTGCGTTGCGGCGAAATACGCATTGCTCGATGGTCAGGTTCTCGCTAGCGTGAATGCCACCGCCGCTGATGGCCCGGTTGTCTTCGACGACGACCCTGCGCAAGGTCAGCGGTCGGTCGGCATCGATCGCGCCGCCGTCACCGGTCGAAACGTTGTTGGCCAGTGTCAGGCCTTCGACCAGCGACTCGGCCATGACCCGCAGGATGCTGGTGTTGTTCACCAGGTTCGAACCGTCCAGGGTGAGCAGGTCCGCATCGGGTCCGACGATCTCGACCGGATCCGACAGAAAAGGCAATGCCGAGTCCGGCGTGATCGTGCCCGTGATTGCGGCGCTGAACACGATGCGATCGACCACCGGATCGAACTCCCCGGCGGCGCATTCGCCCGGTTGTGACCCCGAGCTCGATCCGTTGTTGGCCGAGATGATCGCCTCGCGCAATGTGCACTCACCATCGTCGGCGTCGCTGTCGGCCAGGGAGTTGACCGTGATGGTGGCCGCAGCCGCGGTCGCGGGCAGGATGGCAGGTGCCAGAACTAGAACGGCGAGCAGGCTGTAGGTGTGCATTCTCATGTTCTTGTCTTCTTCTAGGGTGTGGGCTCGAAGCGGTCGGTGAAGATCTCGTCGGTGGCGACATTGAAAGTCGCCGTGACGTTCTTGTCGGTATCCAGGGTGAGCACGCAGTCGCCCGGGCCTGAACAATCGCCGCTCCAGCCGGCGAAGATCACGCCCGGTTCCGGGCCGGTCGAGGCGCTCAGGGTGATATCGGTATCGGAGGGGAATTCGGCCGAGCATTCCACGGCCGGGCAGTTGATCCCCGGAGGATCGCTGACAACCTGGCCGGTGCTGTCGCCCGCAAGCGTTACCGTGACGGTTCGGGCAACGGGATCGCCCTTTTGATACTCCGTGGCGCCGATGTCGCAGACGGCCGTGCTGCCGCCTGGCCCGGGGACGGGTCGCGTCTGGCCACGTTGGTCTTCGTCGAGCGCTACGCCGAACAAGCCCGTGCAGGCGGCATCACCGGCGTCCACGACGATGCTTTCGGGACGCGGTACGCGGGTGGGAATCACGATGCCGGCGGCGTCGCTGCCATAGTCGCCCAGCGGCCATAGTTGCGGGTCCGTGGAGGGCAGGTCGGTCGCGTGGCCGGTGCAGGTGCCGCTGCCGTCGATGTTGTAGCCGTTCGAGGCCACGACACCGGAATCGTGCGTATCGCAGTCAGTCTCCGACGTCCACTCCGTCCAGATGATCGAATGACTCAATTGCAGACTGCAGTCATCACAGATCTCTACAGCGATATCGCCGCTGTGACCAAGATACCCGGAACCATTGTTCGTCACTGTGGTGTTGAACAGGAACAGATCGGCGGAAGAGTTCAGGTCGAAGACGTCTCCTCCATTGCTTCGCTCCCGGTTGCCCTCGAAAGTGCTGTTGACGATGGCCGTGGTGCCTCCGGAAAGGGCCAATGCGCCGCCGGCGGATCGACTGTCGTTGTCGATGAAGCTCGACCGGTTGATCTGCATGAAGGGGTTGATGAAGTCGGCCACGTTCCAGTAGACCGCCCCGCCGAATTCGCCGCCCGTGCTAAAGTCGTGGTCCGTTTTGTTGGCCTCGAAAACCGAATCCTCGATGTTCACCGTCGGCACGCCGATGACGTACATCGCGCCGCCGCTGCCGTTGGCGAGGTTGTTTCGGAACAGGCTGCGCTGGACATCAATGGTCTCCACCGCTTGCGAGCCGGTCAGGCCGCTGATGTGGATGGCGCCACCCCGGTAGCCGGCCGTGTTGTCTTCGATGACCGAATCGTGGATCTCGAGCCGCGAGTCGTTATTGGCCGGCATCGTCATGGCAACGGCGCCGCCGTTGAGGACTTCGTGGGACGTGGTCTGATTTCCACTCAGCCTGACGCTGTCGAGGCCGAGCGTGCCGACTTGTTCGGCCACGATGGCCCCGCCGTGACCGGGCGCATCGCCGCCGCTGAGTGTCACGCTGGCAATCGAGAAGTCGTGGGTATTGGCCGGCATACCGACCCGGAAATGCCGGCTGTCTGTTGCGGCGATGATGTTCAAGGCATCCATGCCAGGCCCCTGGATATCCAGTGACTCGGTCACCACGATCTCATCATTTGCCAGCGCGATTTCTCCGCTGACGAGCAGGACGATGGTGTCGGGATCGGAGCCGGGGCTGCCGACGTTGCATTCATCCACCGCGGCGTTGGTGTTGGCCGCTGCGACTGCTTCGCGCAGCGAACAGTCGCCGTCGTCGTTGAACTCATCGTCTTTCGTCGTCACCAGAATCGACGCGCCCAGGGCGAGAGCGGGGGTGAACAGGCTCAGGGCGAAAAGCGTGCGAAGCGTGCTGTAGCGGTTCATGGTTTTCCCTCGTGGACCGGTGTCTGTCTCCGGGTTCATCGCGTTGCGAACCGGAATCGGCTCATGTCGATTGAGCGCCCGTCTCGGGCCGGGCGCTCAATCGAATGCGATCGAAGCGGTTGTTCAGTCGTTGTTGCCGAGATCCACGCCCTGCCCGACGTAGGCACGCGAGACCTCGGCGGTCAGGTTGTCGCGGAAGCGCACGGCCGAACCACCGAACAGCCGGAAGCCGTACTGAGCCTGCTGAACGCGATTGCCGGCGATGATGGCGGCGTTGCCGTTGGATGTGCCGATACCGATCGAGTTCTCGCCGACAACCGACATCACGTCGTTATCGACGATGGCGTTGCCCGAGCCTTGCACCTGGATGCCGGCCGCGAATTCAACGCCTCGCGCGAGTCCGGTGCGAAAAATGTGGTTGCCGCGAACGGTTGCATTCCACGCGTCGAG
>JAASTB010000211.1 GCA_021767625.1 Wenzhouxiangella sp. | reverse complement strand
TCGTAATCGGCGATCACGACGTGATGTCCCTGCGCGGACAACCGCCGGGCAAGCGGGCGCATCGGCTGGGTGTCGGGTCGGTCTGAAACTCCGCCGCATCCCGGCGCAAGCACGACGACGCTTTCGGCCATGCCCCCGGCCGGAAACGCCTCGAAGACGAAGGCCTTCGGGTCGGCTTCGGGTGTGCCCGAGCACGCCGCTGCAGTGAGGACCATCAGGCCCAGGCATGTCTGCGCATATGGCGGCGTTGATCGTCTCATGCCGGCTCAGTATCGCCCATATTCACGGACAGAAAAATTAGGAAAAGTTGAGGAATTGACGGGCTCGGGGCCAGCCATGTCTTGCAGAAACGCGCCACGGTCGGCCCTGACTGTGACAGACTGTTTGCTCGGACGCCGACAGGGAAACCGCATGGCCGGAGCGAGCCTACTCAGCCTTCTCGACGACATCGCCACCTTGCTCGACGACGTTTCCGTCATGACCAAGGTTGCCGCCAAGAAGACCGCGACCCTGGTCGCTGACGACCTGGCGGTCAACGCCGACCAGGTCACCGGCATCTCTGCCAAGCGGGAGCTCGGGGTCATCTGGGCGGTCGCCAAGGGTGCGGCCCTCAACAAGGTCATCCTGATTCCGGCCGCGCTGTTGATCAGTGCCTTCATCCCGTGGGCGATCGTTCCCCTGCTGATGCTTGGCGGCTCCTTCCTGTGCTACGAAGGCGCCCACAAGGTCCATGAGAAGCTCTTTCACACCGAAAGTGACAAAAAGGAGAAGGAAGAGCTGAAGAAGGCGTTCCGTGATCCAAAGGTCGACCTGGTGGCCTTCGAGAAGAAGAAGATCAAGGGGGCCATTCGCACGGATTTCATCCTCTCGGCGGAGATCATCGTCATTGCGCTGGGTGCAGTTGCCACGGCGACGCTTGGCGTGCAGCTCGGCGTGCTGATTGCCATCGGCGCGTTGGTCGTCGTGGCCGTTTACGGCCTGGTTGCCGGCATCGTCAAGATCGACGACCTGGGCGTGAAGCTGTCGGAGCGCGGCGGCCTCATCGGCCGCTTCGGGGAATGGCTGATTGACGCCTCTCCACTGTTGATGAAGGGCCTTGGAATCGTGGGCACCATCGCGATGTTCCTGGTCGGCGGCGGCATCTTCTCGCACAACATTCCCGTCATCGAGCACCTCTTCAAGAGCTGGGCGGCACTGACCGGTCCGCTCGACGCGGTTTCGGTGCTGTTGCTCGACGGCCTCCTCGGCATCGTCATCGGTGCGATCCTTGTGGCCATCCTGTCGCTCGGCGCCAGGCTCATGGGCCGGGGCGAGGATTCGAAGGCGGAACACTAAGACTCCAGCGGGAGCGTGCGCTCGCCGACGCCCCGAGCCGGCCCGGCAAGTCCCAAGCATTGAGTCGCCACGAATTTTCGGGGCGCTCGATATACCCTTCCCTCAGCCTACGGCGTTGACTTCGACCCGGTCTCGACCGCGTCGCTTGGCCAGGAGCAGCGCGGCATCGGCGCGTTCGAACCAGCTTGCGAAGTCGTCTTCGGGCACGGATTCCGTCAGCCCGATGCTGGCCGTCAGGCGGACTTCCGGCACGCCGGTGCTGGCGCGGACTTCGTCGAGCAGTGCTGCGAGCCGCTCGCGAGCGTCGGCCAGTGTGGTGTCGGGGAAGATGATCACGAACTCGTCGCCGCCGTAGCGTGCAACGATGTCGGTGCTGCGGGTTTCCCGGCGCATGATCGTCGCCAGTTCGATCAACGCGCGGTCGCCCTTGATGTGGCCGTACCGGTCGTTGATGTCCTTGAAACGGTCCAGGTCCACGACCGCCAGGCAGCTCGTGGCGCCGCGCCGGGCGCGGGCGAGCTCCTGTCCGGCCTGGAAGTACAGGAGATCGCGTGACGTTGCGCCGGTGAGCCGGTCGAACATGAGCCGCTCGCGAAGTTGCTCGTTGTCGGAGGCCAGCAGCGGAATGGCGAGGCCGAAATACGCCG
This sequence comes from Wenzhouxiangella sp., assembly GCA_021767625.1. GTDB lineage: Bacteria > Pseudomonadota > Gammaproteobacteria > Xanthomonadales > Wenzhouxiangellaceae > Wenzhouxiangella. The sequence continues at coordinate 2,512 of JAASTB010000211.1, read as the reverse complement.
TCGTCGCGACGATCGCGATGGCGAATTGGTAGATGAACACGAACTCCGCCAGGTCCAGCACGCCCAGCCACACGATGATCAGGAAGCTGATCGCAGCGAGGCTGACGGCGGTTCCCAGCGGCGACTCCGAATGGGTAAGCCACATCTGCGGAATGAGCAAGAAGAAGATCAGGAAGGCGCTCTCGACGGTTCCGATGGATGCGGTCGCGACCATCGCGGTGGTGCCGACGAGTGCTGTGACCAGGAGCTTGATTCCGAAGCTGCCCGTCAGGTTGTCCTGCCGTACTACGTCCAGCGGCTCGATCCAGAATACCGGCGAACGTTCCAGTTTGATCAATACAGCCCCACAAAGCGGCCCCAGCACGACCAGCGCGACGAAATCGCCGATCCAGAAGGCCAGCCAGGTCTCGGCGACGGCGTTGGCTTCGAGCAGGCCGAAGATCACGAGGCTCGAAATGACGCTGATTGTCGCTGCCATCGACGCGGCGGTGGCGATGCCCAGGAAGGCGATGACGATGCGCGGCAGGCTGTGCTGCTGCCGATCCGCGATGCGCTGCAACACCGCGGCGCCGATTCCGTAGCAGCCGATGTGGGCGATGGCGTTGGCAATGCCGCCAGCGAGTATCTCCGGCCCGGTGGCGCTGATGTCGTAGATCCAGACGGACCAGAGCGTCGCGATGAAGTTGGCGACGAACAGGTACGGTACGGCCCGGAAACCGATGACCAGCAGGGCGGCAAAGGTCAATGCGGATGGCGGATACCAGACGCTGGCGTGAGCCGTGAATTCGGCCAGGTGCCCGAGCCCCCACACCGCCAGCCACGCAACGGAAAGCGCGATCCCGCTGAGAAAGCGATGCGTCTGGGTCGGATGGTTCACGGCTCTCTTGGCCCCCTTGTTCCTTAGCGATCAGTTCACCGCGCCAACGGCGGCCGGATGCCTGTCGACTCCGTCCGGGAGGCGGCCTTGGAGATCATGGCCATTCCGGTGCGCTGAACTTCGTCGTTCTAGATTATCACCTTGCTGTCAGGCTGGGGTCGGTCTTCGAGGCCGGCGGTCTTCCAGGCATCAACGGGATGTATCCGGTCGCGGTGCATGCGGCCATTCTGATGTGACTTTCAATGGCCTATCAAGGCGGGTATGCTGGGTAGCGACGAAGGGAAGAAGGGAATGCCCGGCTGGGAGGCTGGGCTTTGCCAAGAGCACTTCACGGGTCGGAGCTTCGTCCGGCTCTCAGAATACGAGGGATTCTATGGATATCGGTGTCTGGATCAGTCTCATTGGGTACTTTGTCCTGATGATTGCCATCGGCATCTACGCGATGCGCACATCCACGTCTTCGTCCGAGGACTACATGCTGGGTGGCCGATCGCTCAGCCCGAAGGTGGCCGCGCTGTCTGCCGGCGCTTCGGACATGAGCGGCTGGCTGCTTCTGGGGCTGCCCGGCGCCGTTTATGCATCCGGTCTGGGGGCTGCCTGGATCGGGATCGGGCTTTTGGTCGGCGCGTTGTTCAACTGGATTCTGGTTGCGCCCCGCCTTCGCGAACAGACGGTTCACTACGGCAATGCCATCACCATCCCCGCTTTCCTGGCCAATCGGTTCCCGACAAGGGCGCTTTCTCTGCGCACCGTATCTGCCATCGTGATCGTGGTCTTTTTCGCGGTTTACACAGCTTCCGGCCTGGTTGCCGGCGGCAAGCTTTTCGAAAGCGCATTTGCCGGGATCTTCAACTTCGGCGGGCTGAGTGATTACTCCACGGGGATCATCATCACGCTCGGCGTCGTCCTGATCTATACGGTTGTCGGCGGCTTCCTGGCCGTCAGCATGACCGACTTCGTTCAGGGCTGCATCATGATGCTGGCGCTGGTGATCATGCCGGCCGTTGTCCTGTGGGGCGAAGGCGGCGGAGGCTACCAGCAGGCTTCGCAAACGCTCAATGAAGTCGATGCCTCCTTGTTGTCCTGGACACAGGGGCTGACATTCATCGGCTGGCTGTCTGCCGTGACCTGGGGGCTGGGCTACTTCGGGCAGCCGCATATCATCGTCCGCTTCATGGCGATTCGGACCGTGAAGGATGTTCCCACAGCGCGAAACATCGGGATGGGATGGATGGCGATCGCGCTGATCGGGGCGATCTCCCTGGGGATTTTCGGGCACGCCTACATCATCCGCAACGGCATGACCCTTGAAGATCCGGAAACCATTTTCATCATTCTGTCCGACCTCCTGTTCCACCCTCTGGTGACCGGCTTCCTGTACGCCGCGTTACTTGCGGCGGTGATGAGCACGATTTCCAGTCAGCTGCTGGTTTCGTCCTCGTCGCTCACGGAAGACTTCTATCGCCTGTTCCTGCGCAGGGAGGCGTCCGAGGCCGAATGCGTCCTCGTCGGTCGTATCTGTGTCGCGCTCGTCGGCCTGGTCGCGCTGGCGATTGCCTCCGACCCGGATTCCCAGGTGCTGGCGCTGGTCAGTAATGCCTGGGCAGGATTCGGCGCCGCCTTCGGGCCGCTGAT
>JAASTB010000016.1 GCA_021767625.1 Wenzhouxiangella sp. | reverse complement strand
GGCGGCCTGGCGCCGATCATCCTCGAGACTTCCATCCAGGCGGTGCACCTGATCCCGATGGCCATCTCGCTGGGCTTCGGCATCGTCTTCGCCACCTCGATCATGCTGGTGGTGGTGCCCTGCTTTTACATGATGCTCGAGGATATTCACGGCGTCCTGCACCGGCGCCGCGCCCTGAGAGCCTGATCCGCGCCAGCCCTTGTGCAGGCGGTTCTAGCGGCAATTTCTCCTAAAATTGCCGATATGCGGCCAAGTGCAGCGATCGGCGTCTTTCGGGATGCTTTTTCGAGGCTGTGTTAGGTTAGTGGTGAGGCGTGAGCCATTTCACACCAACAGGCAAGGAGGCATTGCATGGTCCAGGAGCAGCAACCCACCCCGTCGTCCATCGACCCGGAGGCTGCCGGAAGGCACTCGGCCGAGAAGAATCCCGACAAGGGCTACATCGCCCTGCTCGGCTGGAGCCTGAACGCCATCGATGCCATGGAGCGTTTCGACCGCCGATACATCGTGGTCGCCCCGAGCTGGGCCACGGAGTACGCGCGCCAGAACGGCATCCCGTTCATCGAGTGGGATTTCGAGCGGCTCAACGAGCGTTCGCTCGAGATCGCCGAGACGCTGAAAAAGGAAGGCGTCGACGTGTCCGTGCCGCTGTTCGAGGAAACGGTCGAATGGGCCGGGGCCATCAACTCGGTGCTCATGGAGCAACCGCGCCTGCACGGTCAGTCCATCCTGTTTCGCGACAAGGCCCTGATGAAGCGCCGTGCCCACCTCGGCGGAATCCGCGTGGGCGTTTTCGAGGAAGCGCATGACCGTGACGACGTCTACCGTTTCCTGCGCCGGGTCAACCAGACCCTGCTGAAGCTCGACGGCGATCCGAATGATCCCATCCACCTCAAGGCGTTCGACCAGGCCGGCTGCCTGGGCCACCGTGTAATCCGAACGCCGGAAGAAATCGAGACCATCCCGGACACCGACTTTCCGCTGCTGATGGAGTCGCACCTGGACGGCTGGGAGTTTGCCGTCGAGGCCTGGATTCACGACGGCGAGATCAAGTTCCTCAACATCTCCGAGTACGTCACGCTGGGGTATTCGGTTTTCGTGCCGGCAACGCCGGAACTCGAGGCCTATCGCGAGGCCATCACGCGCGAGATCGAGAAGTTGATCAAGGCCTTCGACATCAAGTTCGGCCTGATCCACCCCGAGTACTTCGTGACTTCCGACGGCACCATGTATTTCGGCGAGGTCGCCTACCGGCCGCCGGGCTTCAAGGCCTTCGAACTGATCGAACGCGCCTACGGTTTCAACGCCTACCAGGCCATGGCCCTGGTGTTCGACCCCAAGGCGACGAAGGAGGAGGTCGATGCCTTCTTCCCCGAGCCGGTCAAGGGCGCGAAGGGTCACGCCGGTTGCTTCGGCGTGTTCCCGCGCCGACGCGTGGTCAGCGAGCTGGCCTTTCCGGAGGAAACCGCCGAGCACCCGTATTTCGAAAGCCACGAACTCTATCCCCTGCAGGAGGAGGTCGTGGCCGAGCGCGAGGCCTTCGGTACCCACTGGGGCCTGGTCTATTTCTTCGGCGACGATCCGCACAAGATGCGCGACCTGCTCAAGCACCAGGAAGATCTGGACTTCTACGTTTAGTCCATAATCGTGGCCACCGGCGGGGAACGGCCCCGTCCCGAGATTTCGCCCATGGAGTACCAGCGCTTGCAGGATGCCTCCCGCAACGAAGACCCGGAGTTGAAGCAGGCCCGGGAACGCTTCGAGCACGCGCTCGAGAGCGTCTCGCGCGTGACCCCGATCGCCCGGGCGGGGCGGTTGCCCCGGCTGTTCAATGCGACGCTGAGGTTGCTGAAACTGCCCGGCGGGCCGGCCATCGTCCACGGCCACGCGGGCCGCTTCGACCAGGCCGGCGTGTTCGAAGGCAGCGACTGGGATCATCCCGAGCGCCTCCAGCCCGAACTGTCGCGCGGCTCCCTGACCGGGTCGGCCGACGCGGTGGCGGTGGAAGCCCTCAGCCGCCTGCGCATGCTCGCCATCGCCGAAGGCACGCACGATCATCCCGACCTGGGCGCTGCTGCCGCGCGCGACTTTCTCCAGCGCAGCCTGGTGGTCAACCTGGACCTGTTGCAGGCCGATACGAGCGAGGCCGGGCGGGCCGGCAAGGGGCAGCGTGAAGCGGTCCGCCAGCTGCTGTCGTTCGAACTCGACCGGCTCGGCGGTGCGAGCGTGGTCGAGGCGCTGGTCGCCGAGGCCGACCGCATCCTGGAGCAGCGCCCCATCGATGTCTCCGCGCCGCGGCAACTGCTCGATCACGTCGAATACCTGCTCGACCGGGAAGACCTGCCCGACAGCGAGGCCCTGCAGCGCGGCCGCCAGCTCCTGGCCGCCTGCCGAGGCCCGACGCGCTTGACCCGGGCGGCGGCGGCCGATTGCCTGGCCGGCTTCGAGGCCCTCTCGGAGGCCGAGCGCGAGAAGGAGCTTGCCGAGCTCGGCCGCTCGGTGATGGAAACCGGCCTGGTCTGTCCCGCCCACGGTGCGCTCCTGTCACTGCTGGCCGAATCCGGCAGCGATCGGCAGTTGAGCCTGGCCATGGGGCTGGATTCCGTGGGTAGCGACAGCCTGGATGCATTCAACGAACTCGTCCGGGCCCTGATTCGTGAGGCGGTCGGTCCGGCGACCGCCCAGTGCATTCTGGGCCTGGGCAACCTGCTCGATCGTGGCACGCTGTTCTTTCCGCCCGTACCCGGGTCGCTGTGGCGGCTGACGCGGCTCGAACCCCTGCCCGAGGTCTCGGCCCACCTGCGCGAGGAATTCGGCCATGTCGATCCGCCGTCGGGCCGGAGCCTGCTGCTGGCCGGTGTCATCAGCGTGCTCGGCCTGCCGCTGGGCGTGAGCCAGGGCAACAATCCCACCTGCCAGTCGGCGCGGGCCATCAGCCTGTGGGCGCAGGTCGATCCGGGCTTCCTGCTCGAGCTGGTGATGTGGGCCGCGCGCGACAATGAGATCGACCTGCACTTCGAGGGCGACCTGATCCGCTCGAGCGAACTGACCGAGGGCCTGATCGAGGACTTCCACACCGACCTGGACACCGTCTCGCTCGTGCTCGTGCCGCACCTGGACAAGATCTACTGGGAAATGGGACGACGCATCGTTGGCCGCGGTGAAGACGGGCATCGCTGGATCAACCCGGAATTCCACGGCTGGTGGGTCAACCGCGGCTTCGCCACGACGGTCGACTACGCCACCGGTGCCGTCGTCGACTTCGCCGGCTTCGTCCGGCGATTCCACGCCGCCTATCACCCCGAATACAACGACGGTGCCGGCCTGATCTATCCGCAGCCGGCCGGCATCGTCGCCACCGATCCGTTCGGCAACTACGTGGGCCTGCACGCCATCGCCATCCAGCGCGTCGAAATCGACGACGAAGGCGTGATGCGCGTGTATTTCTACAATCCCAACAACGAGGGCCGGCAGGACTGGGGCGGGGAGATCGTGACGTCCACGAGCGGACACGGCGAAATGCCCGGCGAGTCTTCCCTGCCTTTCGATCAGTTCGCTGCCCGCCTCTACGTGTTTCACTTCAATGAGCGCGAGCTCGGCGATCCGGAGGCCGTTCCCGAAGAGGCCGTCGAGTCGATCGCCTCGGCGGTTCGGGAGAGTTGGGCCGCCGAGCGTGCCTGGCACGAAGTGGTCACGAGCTGATGGCCGCACCGCTGGCGGTCGTCTACCACGAGGAAATGCTCGAGCATCGCCCGCCCGGGCTGCAGCCCGATCTCCACACTACCATGCCCGAATCCGACCGCGAAATTCCAGCGCTGAGGCGCAGCCCCACGGGCCTGCCGGCCGTGCGCACGGGAACTCTTTGCCGCTGAAGGGCTGTTCGCGTCCTGAAGCTGGACTCAGGAGTCTCCGTCCCCGGATCCCACGCAGGCCGCGCCCTGTCCGAAAAGCAGCCAGCCGAAGGCCGCTGCGAAGGCGGCATGGATGATCAGGGCGAAGATCAGGGCGATCGGCAGCAGGCCGCCGATCAGCGGCTTGAGCAGGGACAACGTGGCGACGACGAAGTAGATGAAGTTCCCGGCCGCCAGCGGCCGCGCGTAGATGCCGCCGATCATCGTGCCCTTGGCCATCCAGTTCATGACGGCAAAGCCCAGCACTGCCGCGCCCAGGAGTTGCAGCATCGGTGTTGCGCCGATGCCGATGTCCAGACCCGCTGCCACCAGCAGGTCGACGCCCGCGAACGATGTCGCCAGCGCGAGTATCAGGAACCAGGCCGCGCTGGCGATCATGAGCCATCGAGTGTTCTGCATTTCGTTCCCCTTGGCGTGAGCCCGCGGGCGAGCCTAGCAAAGGCCGGCTTTCACGCTCAAATGTCGCTGCAACGCCGGCTTGGGTTTGCCGGCGCCTCCCGATAAGATGCCGAAATCGACAAGCCAGCGACATTTCAGGGGACGCGAAATGGATAAAGTGCCGACAAGCGGAGTGAAAGCCTGATGGCTGCGCCCCGGCGTAGCCGGGCGGTTACGCGCCTGGATACCTTCACCGACGCGGCGTTTGCCTTTGCGGTGACCATGCTCGCCATCTCGATCGACGAAATTCCCGGCTCCTATCCGGAGCTGATCGAGGCGCTCAAGGGCGCGCCCGCATTCATCGTCAGCTTTGCCATGTTGCTGCTGTACTGGCGCGCGCACCAGACCTGGAGCGAGCGCTTCGGGCTGGACGATTTGCCGTCGGTGCTGCTGACCGCGGCACTGATCATCGTGGTGATGATCTACGTCTATCCGCTCAAGATCATGTTCGGCGCTGGATTGAGCGCGATCAGCAGCGGTTGGTTGCCCTCCAACTTCGATATCGAAACGCACTACCGTTTCAGGGTAGTCGCGACGATCTTCAGCATCGGCTTTGCCTGCCTCAGCAGCATCATCGCCGCGCTGTACCTGCATGCCTGGCGAAAGCGCTCCGAACTGGATATGTCCGAACCCGAGTCCTTCGACGCGGCCGCCGAGAGCCTGGCCTGGGCCATCGTGGCCGGCTGGGGTGGGCTGTCGATCCTGCTGGCATGGACGCTGAGCAGGGAATTGCTCCCACTGGCGGTGTGGATCTACTGCGGCCTTGCCGTCTTCGGCCCGGCCTTCGACTTCTTCCAGCGGCGGGTGGCGAGAAAGCGCTTCGGTTCAGCGGCGTAGCGGTCTATAAGCAGTCCTGGTCGCGGGCGATGCGGTATGCGGCCTGCAGCGGCGCCACGTTTGCCGGCCCCCGTTCACTGGTCTAGACTGCGATGCGGTTGGGGGGACGTTGAGCGAGTCATTCTGGAGGCCAGCATAATGTCATTTCCCCAGCGCATCATTGCCGCCCTGTGGGTGGCCGCCGCCGGCCTGTGCGCGGCGCCTGCTCCGGCGGCGGAATATTTCGTGGCCCCGGGTGGCGATGACGCCGATCCCGGCACGGAGTCCCAGCCCTTCGCGACCCTGACGCACGCCATAGATCAGCTTGCCGAGGGCGACACCCTGACCCTGCGCGGCGGCGAGTACCGGCTTGTGGACGAGGACGGCCCCGGTTTCATCGACGTGCCGGGCATCACGATCCAGGGGTTCGCAGGCGAGACCGCCGTGCTGCTCGGATCGGCCAGCACCGACGGCATGACCTGGGAAGCCTACAATGCCGACGTCTGGCGTATTCCGGCGGAGTTCCTGTCCAGCGATCCCAAGGGCCTGTTCAACGGCAGCCGCCGCATTGCCCACTCGACGGACTTCAGCAACGGGCGCGATCACAGCGACGTCTCCGAGTTGACCGAACCCGGTTTGTGGACCAAGGCGGACGTCAACGGCGAGCAGTGCGATGACGACAACGCCGGCTGCTACATCTACCTCTACCCGCCGGCAGGCGAGACGCCAGGCGAGGAAACCTACGAACTGGCCCAGCGCGGCCTGGCGCGGATCGTTGCCGACCACGTCACCTTGCGCAACCTCGAGTTCTATTACACCCAGTCGTCGCCGGTGTTCTTCGAAGGCGCCGACTACGCCGTGATCGAGCACAGTGTTTTCGGCCACAACTCCAACGGCAACGACAACAGCTACGGCCTGCGCATCTGGGACTCCCAGGGCACGATCGTGCGCCACAACCGCGTGTTCGATTCGGTCTATTGGGGCGGGGTGTCCAACAGCAAGGGCATCACGTTCATGGTGTCCAAGCCTGGGGACCCCAACATCGTCGAGTACAACGAGATCCACGACATTCCCGGGTTTGCCGCGGTGGGCACCAAGGGCGGCGTGTCGGGGCTGATCGTGCGCCACAACTACATTCACGACGTCTATGCGGCCATCGAGCCGGGCGACGAGCGTTGCGTCTGGGCGTCCGACAATCCGACCTGTGAATCGAGCGACGAGGAGTACCGTCCCGGCGGCCGGTGGGAGATCTACGGCAATGTCATCGTCAACGCCGAAATCGGCGTGAGGCTGCCCGGCTTCACCAGCGATGGGCACGACAATCGCGTCTACAACAACGTCTTCCACCAGGGCCGAACGGGGATCGACCTGGGCTGGGACGGATCCTACGGCAACGTGTTCGCCAACAACATCTTCTCGGCCAACCAAGCCGGTATCTACCTGAGCAGCGGCGGCACCGACACCACGGTACCCGACTATCTCGACCAGTTCGTCTCCGACAACAACCTGTTCTTCGGCAACAGCCTGGCCGATATCCATCTGCGGCCGAACTGGGGCGGCAACTACTCATCGGGCACGCCCTATTCGCTTGCCGATTTCCGCAACGCCTTCGGGCGCGAGGTGGGTTCCATCGCCGGCGACCCGGGCTTCGTCGATGCGCCCTCGGACTTTCACCTGGATGACGACAGCCCGGCTCGAGCCCAGGGCGATCGCAGTTTCTGGCCGGGAGCGCCGGCGGTCGACATCGGCGCCTATCCTTTCGGCAGCCTGCTGTTCTTCGACGCCTTCGAGCAGTAGACCGGCCATTGATGCCGGGACCGGGCAGGGCCGATGCTCTTGCTCTGCGCGGGCGAGCGGTTCGCTAGAGCCAGCCCTGGTCGCGGGCGATGCGGTAGGCCTCGATGCGGTTTTCGGCCTGCAGCTTGCCGATGGCTTCCGACAGGTAGTTGCGCACCGTGCCCTCGGCCAGGTGCAGGCGCTGTCCGATCTCGGCGTTGCCCAGGCCTTCGCCGGCCAGCCGGAGCACCTGGCGTTCGCGGTCGGTGAGCGGGTCGCTGCTGTCGAAGGCGGTCAGCGCGAGCTCGGGGTCGATCACGCGCTGGCCGTCGCGGATGCGGCGGATGGATTCTGCCAGTTGTTCGGCCGGCGTTTCCTTGAGCAGGTAGCCGCGAACGCCGGCCTCGAGCGCGCGCCTGAGGTAGCCGGGCCGGGCGAAGGTGGTGAGGATGGCCACCGTGGTTTCGGGCACGTTGGCGCGAACCCACTCGGCCAGGTCCAGGCCGGTGCTGCCCGGCATTTCGATGTCGGTCAGCAGCAGGTCGGGCTTTTCGGACTCGACCAGTTTGCGGGCCTCGTCGCCGCTGGTGGCACGCCCGATCACCTCGATGTCGTCCTCGAGTTCGAGCAGGGAGGCGAGCGCGCCCAGCAGCAGGGTCTGGTCTTCGGCGAGCACGAGACGGATCATGCGGCCTCCAGGGGAACGTGGGCGGTCAGGCTGGACGGGCCGTCCGAGCCGATGTCGAGCCGGCCGCCGAGGGACTCGATGCGCGCGCGCATGCCCTGGATGCCGTTGCCGTCCATGCGAATGCTGCCGCCGCCGTCGTCGTCGACGGCCAGGCGCAGCTCGCCGTTCGACCGATCGATGTGGATGCGGCAGCGGCGGGCCTGCGAGTGACGGATGACGTTGGTGACCGCCTCGCGAACGACCAGCGCCAGCATGGCCTGGGTCTGCGCGGGCAGCTCGACGGCTTCGTCGACCTCGATGACCGGGTCGATGTCGGCTGCACGCAGACTCAGTCGCATGTGTTCGAGCGTTTCGGCAAGGGTCTGCCGCTGGTAGCCGCTGATGGCCTCGCGCACATCGGCGAGCGCCTTGCGGGCACTCTCGCCCATGGACCGGATCTCCTCACGCGCCTTGTCGGCATCGCGTTCGACCAGGCGCTCGGCCAGCTCGCTCTTGACGGCGATCATCGACAGGGTGTGGCCGAGCACGTCGTGCAAGTCGCGCGCGATTCGCTCGCGCTCGGCCACCCGGGCCAGGCGCTTGATCTCGGCCTGGCTGAGCTTGAGCTCGGCGTTCTTGCGCGCCTGCTCGGCGAAGAAGATGTTGGTCAGGCCGATGATGATGCTGATGAACACCCCGGGGAGCCAGTAGAAGGGCTCGGGCCGTGCCAGCGGCGCGATCAGGCCGGCGAAGGCCGCGATGGCCAGCACCACCCAGACCGATCGCCGGGGCGGGCCCACCAGGTGGGCGAAGGCGGCGGCGTAGATGAACAGCACGCTGGCGCCGGCGTTGACCCAGCTCCAGGCTGCGGCCAGCGCTGTGATGGCGATGATGTGGGCCAGCGCCGCGCGCCTCGTTCGGCTTCTGAAGGCGCTGAAGTAGAGCACCAGGAAGACGCCGATGGTGATCAGGCCCAGGCTCAGTTCCAGGGCGCCGACCGGGCGGAAATACCACTCGACGAAGAAGAAGCTCAGGTAGACCAGCCAGACGTAGGCCGTCCAGCCCTGGCCGCTTTCGGGCGGCACCAGGAACTCGTGGATTCTCTTGAGGCGTTGTCGGGCGCTCATTCGCATTATTTCGTCGAAGCCCGGCCGGCCCGGGCATGCCTGAATTGTAGTGCCATCGCGGGCTATTCCCCCGATCCTCGTGATTCTCCCGGCGGAAAGCCGTTCTTCCAGACCGCATCGATGCGCACGGTGTGCCGGATGTCCTCGAGCGGGTTGCCGTCGACGACGACCAGGTCGGCGCGGCAGCCGGGTTGCAGGCAGCCACGCCCGTTCAGGTCGAAATGGCTTGCGGGCATGCTGGTTGCCGAGCGCAGCGCCTCGGCGGGCGTCAGCCCCGCCTCGACCAGCAGCGCCAGTTCGTGGTGCAGGCTCGGCCCGTGGGCGGTGCCCGGGTTGCCGGCGTCGCTGCCGGCCAGCAGGGGCACGCCGGCTTCGTGCAGCTTTCGGATGTTCTCGAAGACCACCGGCCAGCGCGCGCTGCGCATCCCGGAACCGGGAAAGGACTGCGCCAGCATGGTCTGCTGCTGCTGCGAGATCCGACCCTCGGCGTGGTCGCCTGCGGTGAGCCAGTCGGGCACGGACTGGCCGTGGCTCGCGGCCAGCACCGGCGTGGTGGGTACGATCCAGATGCCGGCCTTGCGCGCCATTTCGATGAATTCCTCGTCGACGGGCTGGTCGGCGAACAGGTGAACCAGGCCGTCGACGCCGGCCTGGACGGCCAACTTCGCGGCTGACTGCGTCGACACGTGGGCGACGGCCAGCACGTCCTTGGCGTGGGCGGCCTCGACCAGGGCCTCGACCATGGGCCGGTCGAGCGTCGGCAGGGGCCGTCCCCAGCCGGCGCCGTCCTCGATGATGATCTTGATGTAGTCCGAGCCTTCTTCCAGGCGTTGCTCGACCCACGCTTCGGCCGTCTCGGGCGACTCGGGGATGGGCACGGGCAATCCGTACTGCGTGCCGTGGCCGCCCTCGGCGGTAGCCAGGTAGCCGGCCGAGAACAGGTCGGCCTGGTCGGTGGGCTGCGGCGACTCGCGCTGATTGATGATCAAGGGCTGGTCGGTGGGTGCGCGGAACATGTCGAGCATGGTCGTCACACCCATGCGCAGGGCGTCGCCGCGGGCATTGCCGTAGGCGTGGACGTGAGCGTCGATCAGTCCCGGAAGCACGGTCCGGCCCCGGCCTTCGATGACCCTCGCGTCCTCGGGGACGGTCACCTGCGGGCCGATGTCGGCGATTCGCCCATCGCTGATGAGCAGCGTGGCTTGGCCGATCATTCGCTCGCCGTCGAACACGCGCACATCGGTGATGGCCGTCATGCCCCGATTGCCGTCGACCGGCCCCGGCAGGAGCAGCAGGGTGACAATGGCAGCAAGCACGATGGCGATGATTCCGTAGAGGCTCTTCATGGTCGTGGACTCCTGTCAGGAAACGCCAGCGAGACGGCGCCAGCCCAGCGCGGTCATCACGGCGAAGACCAGGCCGAAGGCGCCCAGCACGGCCAGGGAATGGCCCCAGTCGGCGGTCTTTGCGCCGGTGATGTCGAGCGCCAGCGCGGCCAGGTGGTAGGGCGGCAGCCATTCGGCCACCGTCTGCAGCCAGCCCGGAAACATCGTCGACGGTATCCACAGGCCTGACAGGAAACCCATCGGCAGGTAGACGAGATTGAGCACGGCGGGCGCGGCATTGGGGCTCAGCCACAGCCCGAGGGCCAGGCCCATCAGGCAGAAGGGCAGTGCACCGACGGTGAGAACGCCGGCCAGCCCGAGCCATTGCTTCGTCTCGAGACGAACCTCGCCGAAGGCGGCGGCAAGCGCGGCCATCATCACCACGATGACGATCGCGAACAGCAGCGCGCCGAAGGCCTTGCCGGCGATGACGGCCGACACCGGGGCCGGGGAGGCCCGCAGGAGCAATAGCCAGCCCTGGGCGCGCTCGGTGGCGATGCTCACGCCGAAGGAAAACAGGGCCGCACCCATGACGCCGAAGGTGGCGAAGGTGCACAGCAGCCACAGTGACTGGCCGCGCAGCATGAGCAGCCCGAAAAAGACGTAGAACATCACCGGGAAGAGCAGCGTGGGCAGGGTGTAGGCCGGCGTGCGCAGCAGGTTGAGCCACTGCGCGCGGATGAGCTGGATGGACGGATTGGCGGCGTTCATGCGGCCTCCTGTTCGGATTGGGCGGAATCGGTCAGCGCGAGAAAGGCTGTTTCCAGGTCGGCGCCGGCGACTTCGAGATCCTCCAGCGATTCGTCGGCGGCGAGGAGGGCACGCACCGTGTCGATGCCCCGGCGGCTGAGGATCTCGGTACGATCCTCGCCGGCATGCACGGCCTGGACGGCCGGCAGGGTGCGCAGCTTCTCCGGCGGCAGGGCGGTGCGGGCAAGGATCCGGTCGCTGGGCACGCGCCGGCGGATGGCGTCGGGTGTGCCCTGTTCGAGGATGCGGCCGCGATCGAGCACCACCACGTGGTCGGCGAGCTTCTGCGCCTCGTCCATGAAGTGGGTGCACAGCAGGATCGAGACCCCGGCGCGGCGGCGCGCCTCGATGGCGCGCCACAGGATCCGGCGCGCGGCGGGGTCGAGGCCTGTCGTGGGCTCGTCGAGAATCAGCCAGTCGGGCCGGCCGACCACGGCCAGCGCGAACAGCACCCGCTGCTTCTGGCCGCCGGAGAGGCGGTCGAAGCGGCGGTCGGCCAGGTCGACCAGGTCGAGTTCATCGAGCAGGCCGATCTGCGAATCCGGTTCGGGGTAGAAGCTGGCGAACAGGGTCAGCAGCTCGGAGACCGTGAGGTTGTCCTGCACGCCGCTGGCCTGGAGCATGATGCCGATGCGTCGCTGGGCCGAGGCACTGCCCGGCTCGAGGTCTCCGAACAGGCCGATCTTCCCGCGCTGGACGGAGAGGATGCCCAGCAGCAGGTGGATCAGCGTGGTCTTGCCGGCGCCGTTGGGGCCGAGCAGGGCGGTGACGCGACCGCCGTGGAGGGTGAGGTCGATGCCGGCCAGCGCCGGCGTCGACCCGTAGTCGTGGTGCAGTGCCGAACACTCGGCGACGACTGGCTTGTCCATGTGGTTTGCTCCCGATCAAGTGTCGGGAACAGTCTGGGCAAGCCAGCCGCTTCGTCCCAGTGATGCGCCTCAGGAATCTCTCATGACATTTGTCACCCGCGTGAAGCCTTTGCCATGGCTTCCTGCATGAATCGATCCGCGGTGAGGCGGGCGGGGCGGTCCTTGAGGCCGTTCCAGTAGGCCACGAATTCGGGCCGCTCATCCATCGTGCCGAACTGCATGCCCCAGCCGATGTGCGAGCCGACGTAGACATCGGCGGCGCTGAAGCGATCGCCGGCGATGTAGCGGCGGTCGCGCACGGCGCCGGCCAGGGTGTCCAGGGTGGTTTCGAGGGTGCCGAAGCCCAGCGTCCGCTGGTTCTCCTCGGTGGGCTCGAAGCCGCAGGCGCGCGTGCTGATCGCCGCCTCCACCGGGCCGGCGGCGAAGAACAGCCAGCGGTAGTAGTCGGCGCGGTCTTTCGGGTCCGGCGCCAGGCCGGCCTCCGGGAAGGCATCGGCGAGGTAGGCGCAGATGGCGGCCACTTCCGTGACCACCTTGCCGCCATGGACGATGGCCGGCACCTTGCCCATCGGGTTGACGGCCAGGTAGTCGTCGGATTTCATGGGCGCGCCGTAGTCGACGACTTTCAGCTCATAAGGCTGCCCGACTTCCTCGAGCATCCAGTGGGCGATGCCGCCTCGCGACATCGGGTTGGTGTAGAAGACCAGTTCGCTAGACACCTTGCTCTCCTCGGGATCCGGCACGGTCAGTCCGTGCCGGAGAAATTGTCGTTGAACAGGCGGTCGATGGCGCGGTCGACGACCTGCAGGTCGGCTTCGACGCTCTCGGTGCCGATGGTGACCTGGAAGCCGTCGTCCGGCCCGGGTACACCGCGGCTCGTCGGCATGTTGCCGCCCGTCGTGGTCACGCTACTGTAAGCCGGAGAGACGTCCGGCACCAGGGTGTAGGTGCCCGGCGGCAGCGCCGTCGTCTGGTAGCGGGCATTGAAGTAGTCGAGCTTGTAGCTGCCCACGAAATCGCCGGTGTCGGTATAGACCTCGACCTTGCCGCGCGGGATGGGGTAGCCGCTGGGCACTTCGAGGATCTGGCCGGAAATGACCGGGCCGGAAGTGACTTCGAGGTTGCCAAGGGCCTGATCGGTGCTGCCGTCGAGCGTGATCATGGTGCCCGTGTTCGGATCGCAGAGCGCTTCGGAGCAGTTGCCCGAGGCGCCGTGCACCTTGTCGAAGTACTCGAACTGGACGCCGTAGTGACCGGGACCCACGGACGAGCTCATGCTGGTGCGCACGTAGTAGTCGCCGGCCGGCAGGGCGCCGAAGCGGAAGTCGCCGTTGGCGTCGGTCATCGTGACGGACAGCGTTTCACCCGAGGCATCGACGACGCGAACGATAGTCTCTGCAATGGGGTTGTTCGTGCCGGCATCCACGACGGTGCCGTCGATCTGGCTGCCGGTGGTGATCTCCATGATGACTGAACTGGTTGCCCCGGCGGTGACCGACACGGTCGTGGCCGACGCCAGGTTGCAGTCGATGCCGGCGCAGGGCTCGTCGGGATAAATACCGTCCATGTAGCTGTCGAGGGCCTCGTCGGAACCGATGTCGACGTGTCCGATCGAGTCACCGAAGAATTCCGAGTAGGTGCGCACATAGTAGCTGCCCGGCGGGACTGCGGCCGAGGCTTCCAGCGAGATCGCGCCGGTGGCGTCCGTGGAGATATCACCGCCGCCCACGACGGTGCCGCTGGCGTCGATGATGTCGTAGGATCCCAGGTCGGCATCCGTCGGTGATCCCGCCGGAATGCCGTTGGTGTCGGCGTCGATGATCACCCCGTCGACTTGCCCGCCCTGGCTGAGCGTGGTGGTGGGCAGGGACAGGCTCGCACCGGCGGGCACGGTCAGAGGTGTGCCACGCGCGCGCTCGCAGCCACCCCAGGGACAGTGCAGTCCGTTGTGCAGCTGGCGCAGGTAAGGATTGCGGTCCAGGGGACCGAGCTGGATGTAGTAGCTGCCGCCGCGAAGTCCATTGAATCCCCAGGCCGTTGCCGGGAGCTGGTCGCTACGGATCCAGTTGTAGGTGATGTTCTGGCCGGCACCGTTATAGAGGTAGATGAGCTTTTCGATCCCCGGGGGGTTGAGGTCGCCGCTGATCGCGGCACCGGGCGCCAGGGCAAAGTCGATGCTTGAAGTTGTCGAGCCGGCCGAAATGCTGACCGTGTCGGTATCTCCGAGGGGGCAACGGGCCAGCTCGCAGGTTCTGTCGTTCCAGGCTTCCGCCACGTAGTTGTCCGCGTACATTGGATAGTCGGCGAAATCGGGCTCGGCGATGATGTGGTAGTCGCCCGGTGCGACCGCCAGCGAGCTCGTGTAGCTGCCGTCGGCTGCCGTAAGGGCGCCGAAATGGCTCGAATACTCGTACATGGAGTTGCCTTCGAAGACACGGATTCTGGCACTTTCCAGGCCGGAGCCGGAATCGGACGCCGTCACGCTTCCGGCCAGCCTGCCGCCCGGATCGAGCGCGATATCGATGCCGGTCAGGGTGGCCCCTTCGCCGATGCTCATCTCAGCGCCCGGGCCGCAGTTGAAGTAGCAGGGCAGGGACCCGGTGAAGCCGTGGCGGGCCGGTGCGTGATCGGGACTGGCGGCTTCCACGACGATGTCGCGGGTCTCGCCCGCCGACATCGAGAAAGAGATCGAGTATTGGCCGGAAGCGTTGGTCGTTCCCGTGGCGAACGGTACGTTGGCGCCGTAGGCAGGATCGGACAGCGCGACAGTGGCACCGGCGATCGGATTGCCGCTGCCGTTGTCGGTGATCGTGCCTTCGACGGTGGCCGACTGGCCGAAGGCCGTGCCCGCGCCGACAAGAAACAGGAAAGCGATTCCCGCGATCCGCAGGCGGTGGAGTGACTTCGGGTGTCGCATGGGTTCTCCGGGTCGTATCTGGCAAATGAGATTGGCGCGCCGAAATTGCGGCGATCCTCCATTCTCCCTAAACGGAATCGGGCGCATCTTCATGCCGTCGCTGAATTGTCACCCCGCCCCGGTGTCACTAGATAAGATGGTAGGCGGGCGGACGGCCCGGTTGGCAGAATTGGAGCAAACGGAATGAGTGGAAGGACTGAATCGAGCATTCACGGGCGCTGGGGCCGAGCATGGCTGGTGCTGCTGTTGGGCGTCGTGCTGGCGATGCCGGCTGTCGCCGCCGAGGCGCCCTCGTTCATGCGCATGAAAACGGACGCCGAAGGCGAGCCTCAGGCCCTGCAGGTTGGCCTGGCCCGCTATCGCGACGGCGCCGGCCGTACCCTCGATCTCGTCGGTGCCGTGCACGTGGCCGACCGTGAGTATTTCCAGGACCTGGATGCGCGTTTCGAGGACTACGACGTGGTGCTCTACGAGCTCGTCGGCGACCCGGACGGCGGGGAGAGGCGCCCCGCCGGCGTCGGGTTGAACCTGGTCGGGCTGATGCAGGGCGGCATGAAGGAGGCGATGGGCCTGGCCTTCCAGCTCGAGGAGATCGACTACGAACGCGACAATTTCGTCCACGCTGACATGACGGCGGGTGAATTCAGCGCCAGCATGCGCGATCGCGACGAGTCCTGGACCGGCACCTTCGTGCAGCTTTGGGCCGCCTCGGTGCTCTCACAGGACGCCGCCGCCCAGCAAGCGCAGATGCTCGAGGTGCTCTTTGCCAGCGACCGGCAGCTGGCCTTCAAGCGCCTGATGGCCGAGTCGATGATCGACCAGGCGCACGTGCTGGAAGTGCTGGCCGGCGAGGACGGTTCGGTGCTGATCACCGAGCGCAACCGCAAGGCGCTGTCGGTGCTAGAGCGCGAGCTCGACAACGGCGCTCGCAATCTTGCCCTGTTCTACGGAGCCGGGCACCTGCCCGATTTCCACCGACGCCTGACCGGCGAGCTCGGCTTCGAGCTGGAGGTCGTCGAATGGCTCGACGCGTGGGACCTGAGAGGCGAATGAATTCCGCGCAGAACCCGGTGCTCCCCACGCGCTTTCGCTATCGCCTCAGCCCGGTCAACATGAAGCGCGGCCTCTGGGTCGTCCTCGTTTCGCTGGCCGTGCTGATCGGTCTCGGGTTGCTCGGCTCGGAGAGCCTGGGCGAGACGATCCTCGAAGACCTGCAGGAGCAGCCAGCCTGGGCGCTGGGCGCCGCCCTGGTGGGCATTGTTGCGCTGGTCGCGCTGATCGGCCGGGTCGTGTCGCTGGCGCGCGAGGCCTGGCTGACGGTCGATTCGAACGGCATTCAGTGTTCGCCCCACAAACACCATGGCCCGAGGAACTGGCTGCGCCACGACTGGCAGTTGCCCTGGTCGGCAATCGACAAGGCGATCGTCCAGCGGCCCGGACCGAAGGCCCAGCACGTTCAGAGCTGGATCAACACCACGCTCACGCTCGAGAGCGGGCAGGGACAACACGACCTGGCCCTGCTGCTGTGGGATCCGGTGGACGATCCGCTCGACCGGCCCGAGCTGACCGCCTTTCGGCCGGGCAAGCGACTGCACGAACTGACCGAGTCGCATCCCCTGATTCGTCACCTGGAGCAGCGCGGCATCGAGGTCGACTACCAGCCGCTGGGTTTTCGCGGTCGCTGGGGAATGGGCACGCCTTCCGAGGATCGGCCCGAGGCGGTCGCCGGCGATGCGCCGGTCGACCTGTTCAAGTTCAAGTCGCTGGTGTTGATGCTCTCGCTGATGGGCTTGCTCGCCGTGGCGGCTGCGCTGCACTTCATGGTCCTGCCGCCGATTCGCCCGCTGTGGTCGCCCGCATGGGGGATGCTGGCACTGGCCGGCAGCGCGGTTTTCCTGGCCGGCGCGCTTGTTCCGCGCGCGGCGCCCGTGAGGGAGAGAACGGTCGTCGCCCTGTTGCTGGGTGCAACGGTCGGGGCGCTGGCGCACCCGTTGTCGGTTCGCGTCGAGGCGATGACCGCCGAGGCGCCGCGGACGGTGGATTACGTCGTGGAAGCGCCCGGGGTTTTCGAGCCGATCGATTCCGATCTCCCCGCGCTCGATCTGAGCGACCTGGAAGTGCCCGAATACTGGAGCGCGCTGCCGGTAGGAGAAGTCCATCCATTCGATCTGCAGCGCGTCGGGGAGTCGCGGTTCATCCTGCGACTCGGTCCGCTGTTCGAGCGGACCCGGGCGTTCTATGCCGGCCGGGAGGCCGAGTAGGCAAGGTCAGCTGCAGGC
>JAASTB010000210.1 GCA_021767625.1 Wenzhouxiangella sp. | reverse complement strand
CTGTGCTTCGAAGTCACCGAGACGGCCGCGATTCGCAACCTGTCACAGGCGCGCTGGTTCGTCGATCGCCTGCGCGAGTTGGGCTGCCGGATGGCACTCGACGATTTCGGGACCGGCCTGTCCTCTTTCGCCTACCTCAAGGGGCTTCCGGTGGACCTGATCAAGATCGACGGAACCTTCGTCCGCGACATGCTCAACGATCCGGTGGACCGGGCGGTGGTCACGGCCATCAACGATATCGCGCACGAGGTCGGCATGCGCACGGTCGCGGAGTTCGTCGAGGACGACGCCACGCTGCAGGCTCTGTGCAAAATCGGCGTGGATTTCGCACAGGGCTACGGCATTGCCATGCCCCTGCCGCTGGACGAGCTGATCACCGAGCATGCCGGGGCGGTCAGGGCCCTTGGCGGCTATTTCGAGAAGTAGCCCCAAGTATTCGTCAGCGGTCCGGATCGGGCGTCGGGTCGTCGGCTTCCTCTTCCTGGCGTGCCGGTTCGCCGCGGCTGAATTCGAGGGCCGTGAGGACCAGTCCGATCAGCAGCAGAGAGAAAACGGCGACGGCGATGATCAGCAGCAGGGTATTACTCATTGCGTTCCCTCCTCGCGCACAGGCTGGCCAGCTTGAAGTAGATGCCGAAGGCCAGGATGGACGGCACCCAGATGGCGGTGAACAGCCCCTGCTGGTGATGCCCGTTGAACCACAGCAGGCCGGAGACGGCGAAGGACACCGCTACGGCCAGCAGGATGAACAGGTCGGAAAGCTTGAACATGCTTGGTTCCCTCCTAGCTTCGAGAATTTGAATGCGACCCCGTCAGGCTTCGTGAAAGCCGAAAGCGGCCAGCAGCAGACCCGCAATGGTGATTGCGGCCGGCGTTCTCAGGCCGCCAATCCCGAACACCTCGATCACGTTGGGAATTCCGGGCACGAACCCGGCCGGCAGCCAGACGAAGAACGGCAGCGCCAGTGCGATGCCCGACCAGCCGATCGCGCGCCGGATTCGACGCTTCGGGGTGAAGGAATTTGTTGCCGGGTCGCGTTCACGCACGACCTCAGCCTAGGGGCGGCCGATGATTCCGGCGTGAACGGGCGGGCGTTCAGGGATGCTCGGGCCAGTCGTGCTTGGGGTAGCGGCCGCGCATGTCCTTGCGCACCTGAGGGTAGGCGTTCTCCCAGAAGCTCGCCAGGTCGGCGGTGACCGCCAGCGGGCGGTCGGCCGGCGAGAGCAGGTGCACCTGCACCGGCACGCGGCCGCGCGCCACCGTGGGCGTTCGGCGGCAGCCGAACATGGCCTGCAGCTTCACGCGCAGGGTGGGTGGATTCTCCGTGCGGTAGTCGAGCCGCGCATTGCGGCCGGAGGGAAGGGTGAGGTGAGTCGGCGCCAGCTCGCGCAGTTCGCGCCCCCGTTCGTGCCCGAGCCGGGCCGACAGTACCGCGACCAGGTCGAGCGATTCGAGTTCGCGCCAGCGACTCATGCCGGCCAGCCAGGGTGCCAGCCAGTCCTCCAGTGTCGTGGCGAGCGATTCGTCGTCCAGGGCAGGCCAGTCCTGCGGCCAAAGCGATCGCAGCAAGGCCACGCGGGCCTGGAGCTGTCGGGCCGCCTCCGTCCAGGGCAGCGTCTCGATACCCTTGCGCTCGACGGCGCCGAGCAGGCCGGCCTGCAGCGCTTCCGGCCCGGGCCGGTCGAGTTCCGTCGCCTCCAGGACGAGTGCGCCCAGGCGGCGCTCGCATCGCGCCACGACCGTTCCCCGGCGGTCGTCCCAGTCGGCCTTCTCCATCGTCTGGATGCGGTGCTCGAGTACCGACTCGAGCTCGTCTCGCGTTACCGCGGCGGCCAGGTAGATCCGCGCTTCGCGGGCCTGGCCGTCGAGATGGCAGGCGACGATGAACTCGCTGCCGGCAAGGGGATCGGCGCCGTCGAGGAGGGCCCCGCGCCCGTTGCTCAAAAGGAAGCGTCCGCGCTGGCCGCCCCGCGCCTGTCCCACGCGATCAGGCCAGGCCGAGGCGAGCAGGGCGCCCGTGCCGAATCGCGTCTCCGGCTCGTCGCGGCGTTTCCCGGCCAGGCGGTCGGCCGCCTGGCGGATCCGCGCGAGGATGCCGCCGGCCTTCGCTCCGGCCCGGCGCAGG
Organism: Wenzhouxiangella sp.; assembly: GCA_021767625.1. Lineage (GTDB taxonomy): Bacteria > Pseudomonadota > Gammaproteobacteria > Xanthomonadales > Wenzhouxiangellaceae > Wenzhouxiangella. The sequence goes on along the minus strand of JAASTB010000210.1, from coordinate 2,393 downwards.
CGCGCCAGCCGCAGGGACACATCGGCCTCGCCGAATCCGCCGATATCGCGCTCGCCCAGCAGGGCGGCCAGCTCGGCCGCCGTTCGGGCCAGGCCGAGCCGGCGGCCGACCAGGACCATGTGCGCCAGGCGCGGGTGCACGCCCAGTTCGAGCATGGCGCGTCCGTCGGCAGTGATGCGGCCTTGTTCGTCCAGGGCATCGAGCGACTGCAGCAATTCGATGGCCTGGTCGCGGGCGGCGGCCGGCGGGAGATCCAGCCACGACAGTTCGTCCGCGTCGGTCACGCCCCACTGCGCAAGCTCCAGCACCAGCGGCGCCAGGTCGGCCGAGGTGATCTCCGGCGGTGTCTGCGCCTGCAAGCGTGCCTGCTCGGACTCGGTCCAGAGCCGGTAGCAGCAGCCGGGCTCCAGCCGCCCCGCACGTCCACGGCGCTGTTCGGCCGATGCTTTGGAGACGCGCTCGGTGACCAGACGGGTCATCCCGCTGTTGGGGTCAAAGCGGGCGCGGCGCTGCCAGCCGGCATCGACGACGATGCGAATTCCCTCGATGGTCAGGCTCGACTCCGCCACGGCGCTCGAGATGACGACCTTGCGCTCGCCCGCTCGGGCGGGCCGGATCGCCTCGTCCTGTTCGCTCGGCGCGAGCTGGCCGTGGAGCAGGTGCAGGCGCGTGTCTACGGGCAGGCGGTCGGACAGCCGCTCGGCCACCCGCCGCATTTCGCGCATGCCCGGCAGGAAAACCAGGACCGAGCCGGGCTCGCTGGCCAGCGCCTCGAGCACCACGGCGGCGGCATGCGCCTCCGTTGATCGCTGCCGCTTCGCCGGGCGATAGCGCAGTTCAACCGGGTAGCTTCGCCCCTCGGCAACGACCACCGGGCAGTCGTCGAGCAGCGACGAAAGGCGTCTGGCGTCGAGCGTGGCCGACATCACTACGACGCGCAGGTCCTCGCGCAGGGCCTGCTGGCACTCGCGCACCAGGGCCAGGCCCAGGTCGGCCTGCAGCGATCGTTCGTGAAACTCGTCGAAGACGATCGCGGCGTAGTCCGACAGCCCGGGATCGGACTGGATCAGGCGCGTGAGGATGCCTTCGGTGACCACCTCGATGCGGGTCGCGTCCGACACGCGAGTGTCCAGGCGCGTGCGATAGCCGACCGTGTGCCCGACCGCCTCGTCGCGCTGCGCCGCCATGAATCGCGCCGCCGCCCGCGCCGCGAGGCGCCGGGGTTCCAGCACCAGAATGCGCCGCTCGCCCCGCCAGCCGGCCTCGAACAGGGCCGGCGGCACGCGCGTGGTCTTGCCGCTGCCGGTCGGGGCCTGCAGCAAGACCGTTGCGTGCCGCTCGAGCGTGTCGAGCAGCTCGGGGAGGGCGGTGTCTACGGGAAGCATCGGGAGTGACTGGGTCTACTCCTTCCACTTGATATTGCAGCCGATCGAGGGTTTCTGGTCCTCGGTGATCGGCAGGCCCGCCAGCAGGGCGTCGACGGCGGCGCGGACGTCGCGGCCGGTGACCGGCTTGTCGTTGCCGGGGCGGGAGTCGTCGAGCTGGCCGCGGTAGGCCAGGCGCCGATCGCCGCCGAAGAGGTAGAAATCCGGGGTGCAGGCGGCGCCGAAAGCGCGGGCCACGTTCTGCGATTCGTCGAACAGGTAGGGGAAGGGAAACTGCTTCGAGCGGGCCAGCTCCGCCATTCGCTCGGGGCGGTCCTGCGGATAGCCGGTCACGTCATTGCTGCTGATGGCGACCATGCCCACCCGGCCCCGGTCGTAGTCGTTGCCCAGGCGAACGAGTTCGTCGAGCACGTGCTTGACGAAGGGGCAGTGGTTGCAGATGAACATCACCAGCGTGGCTTCGCTGCCGGCGATGTCTTCGAAGGCCAGCGTTTCGCCGCTGACCGTGTCCGGCAGCCGGAAGTCGGGTGCGGGCGTGCCCAGCGGAAGCATCCTGGATTCGGTTCTCGACATGGCTGATCCCGATTGAATGTTGAGCCGCGATTGATCGTGGCGGACAGACGATTTCCTGGCGGCATTCTACAACCCGCTCCGCCGCGTCCAAAGCTACGTGCGCGCCGAGCGAGTGAGGAGTTCGGCCAGGCGGCGCGTACCCGGCCCGGCGCCGTCGGCGTCGGCGAACACCAGGTAGAGGGTGGCGTAGCGCTCGCGTCCCTTCTCCAGCGGCAGCGGCAGGAGCTGGCCGCTGTCGAGTTCGCGCCGAATGATGTCCTCGGCGTACCACGCAAAGCCCAGCCCCATGCAGGCGGCCCGGATCGAGGTGGCCTTGCTGGTCACCGTCCAGCGACGCTCGCTCACTCGGTAGGCTTCGCTGGCGGCCGGCTGGCTGCCGCTGTCTCGCACCACCAGGTGGCGGTGGCCGCGCAGGTCGTCCAGGCTCAGCGTGCG
>JAASTB010000015.1 GCA_021767625.1 Wenzhouxiangella sp. | reverse complement strand
CGGGCCAGCGCCGAAGCGCCGGCGACCAGCCGGTCGGCGGCCCAGATCAGAAGCACGAAGCCGGCAAGCATTTGCAGCAAGGCGATGGTGATCGTCATTCGGATACCTGGAAAGCTCGGACGGGCGGGCAGGGCGATTGCGTTAAAATAGTCAGCCGCCCGATGCTAATCAATCGGCCAACGGCTTTCACTCCCCCTCGAGCTGAACATGGATGTCACTGCAATCGAAGCGCGTATTCTACAGGCAATGCCCGGCGCGCAGGTCAAGGTCGAATCGGACGACAACGTGCATTATGTCGCCCGGATCGTGAGCGACGCGTTCGCGGGCCAATCCCGCATCAAGCGCCATCGCCAGATTCACGCCGCCCTCGGAGAATCGCTGGGCCGTGAGATCCACGCCATGAGCTTCGACCTCAAGACGCCCGCGGAAGCCGGGCAGTCCAACACGGAAGGCTGACGCGAATGGCGAGAATCCAGATTGTCGGCGGGCGACCGCTGGAAGGCTCGGTCGAGATCTCCGGCGCCAAGAACGCGGTGCTGCCCATACTCATGGCGTCCCTCCTCACCGAGGAGCCCTGCCGGCTCGAGGGTGTGCCGCATCTCAAGGACGTCACGACCACCATGGAGTTGCTGGGCCAGATGGGCGTGTCCATCGCGCTGGGCGACCGGCTCAGCGTGGAGCTCGATCCTTCGGCCATGGACAGCGATGTGGCGCCCTATGACCTGGTCAAGACCATGCGCGCCTCCATCCTGGTGCTCGGCCCCCTGGTAGCGCGGCGCGGCGCGGCGCAGGTTTCGCTGCCCGGCGGCTGCGCAATCGGCGCGCGGCCGGTGGATCTTCACCTCAAGGGCCTGGAAGCCCTGGGCGCGGAAATCTCGGTCGAGGCCGGCTACATCCAGGCCCGGGCGGACCGTCTCAGGGGTGCGAGGATCGTTCTCGACACCGCCACGGTCACCGGCACGGAGAACCTGATGATGGCCGCGACGCTGGCCGAGGGAACCACGATCATCGAGAACGCGGCCCAGGAGCCCGAAGTGGCCGACCTGGCCGAGTGCCTCAACTCCATGGGCGCGGGCATCACCGGCCACGGCAGCAACACCATCGTCATCGAAGGGGTCGAGCGCCTGTCCGGCTACGACTACGCCGTCGTCCCCGACCGTATCGAGGCGGGTACCTTTCTGACGGCTGCGGCCATGACGGGTGGCCGGGTCCGGGCGCTCAATGCCGCGCCGCACACGCTCGACGCCGTGCTGGCCAAGCTCGAGGAAGCCGGCGGGCAGATCACCACCGGGGAAGACTGGATTGAGCTCGACATGGGCGGTCGTCGGCCACGGGCGGTCAACGTGACGACGGCGCCTTATCCGGGATTCCCGACCGACATGCAGGCACAGTTCACGGCGCTCAACGCGATTGCCGAAGGAACCGGCATCGTGCGCGAGACCGTTTTCGAGAACCGTTTCATGCATGTGCTCGAACTGCAGCGGCTCGGCGCCGACATCCGGCTCGAAGGCAATGCGGTCGTGATCAAGGGCGTGGAGCGGCTGACCGCAGCGCCGCTGATGGCCACGGACCTGAGGGCATCGGCTTGCCTGGTGCTGGCGGGGCTGGTCGCGCAGGGCGAGACGGTGATCGATCGCGTTTATCACATCGATCGCGGCTACGAGAACATCGAGGAGAAATTCCGGCAGCTCGGCGCCGACATCCGGCGGTTGGTCGGCTGAGCGTCAGTCGAAACCGCTGTCCAGTCGCATGCCTGGCACCAGGCCCGTCAGCAGGCCCTCGCGCCAGGCCAGTTTCCCGTTGACCCAGGTGGCGGCCACCGTCGCCGGCAGTTTGCGCCCGGCGAACGGTGTCCAGCCGCAATGTGACAGCACCGTCTGCTCGTCGACCACGCAGCGGCGCCCCGCGTCCAGCAGCACCAGGTCCGCCCAATAGCCTTCACGCGCGAAGCCGCGTTCGCGCAGGCCAAAGCGGCGAGCCGGGTTGTGCGCGACCTTTTCGACCAGCTTCTCCGGGCTGAGCATGCGGGCGGCCACCATGGACCAGGCGACGGGAAGCGCGAATTGCACCACGGGCATGCCGGCGGCGGCCGCGTTGTAACCCGGGCCCTTCTCACGCAGCAAGTGCGGTGCATGGCCCGAGGCGATGATGTCGATGCGCCCGTCGGACAGGGCGCGCCTGAGCGCCTGGCGGTCCGCCTCGGTCTTGACGGACGGCTCGGCCTTGATCAGGTTGCCGAGCGTGTCGTAGTCGGCATCCATGAAATAGAGGTTCGGCAGCAGCGTGCTCGCCGTGGTTCTCTTGTGCTCCGAACCCCCCGTTTCGAGCGCTTCGGTCTCCTCGATCGTGCTGATGCCGGCGATGTGGAGTCGCGGTCGGTCTCCCAGCCGGGACACCAGGTCCAGCGCCGCCCGGCTGGCTTCGCGCGAATGGATTTCCGCGTGCACCGAAGCCTTCAGGTCGCCGTCGTGCCTGGACAGGGCACGAGCACGATTGGCCTCCACGACCGCGCTGTTCTCGCCGTACAGCACCGCGGGCAGGGGCGTCGCGGCAAGGTACTGGCCCAGCCGGTCGGGATCCTCGATGGCGTCGTCGCGACCGCTGCCCCCCACGCAGATGCACACGCCGCAGGACTCCGACGGGCCGGTCGCGCGGATTTCTTCGAGGTTGCCCGCCGCCGCGCCCAGGTAGAAACCGAAATTGGCTGACGATCGTCCCTGGGCACGGCTGAACTTGTCGGCCAGGGCACGCCGGGTGGTCGTGGCCGGCAGGGTGTCGGGCAGGTCGAGAAAGCTGGTGATGCCGCCGGCCACGGCGGCGCGGGATTCCGTGGCAATGCTGCCCTTGCGTGTCAGGCCGGGCTCGCGGAAATGAACGTAAGTGTCGATCATTCCGGGCAGCAAATACCGCCCGTTGGCGTCCACGACCATTTCGCGCGGTCGTGCGCTCAGTCCGCCATCAATCTGGTCGATCCGCCCCCTTTCAATCCGGACATCCGTCTCGATTGTTTCCCCATCACTGACCAGCCGGGCGTTGGTGAGCAGCCAGCGGCTCATTTCACCTCGTCGTCTCGGTAGCCGGGTACCGGGTCCTTGCCCCCGGGGCAGAAAGGATGACAGCGCAACAGCCGCTTGATCGCCATCCAGCTACCTCGCCAGGGCCCGTAGAGCTCGATCGCCTGCATGGCGTAGACCGAACAGGTGGGTTCGAAGCGGCATTGGCCGCCGATCCAGGGTGACAGCACGTAGCGGTAGGCCCGGATCAGGGCGAGTAACAAGGTCTGCATTGGGGGTTGCCCGGAATTCCGTCCTAGGATATATAATCGGCGGTTTTGCAACAACCTGGCTTGAAGAGGCCAAGAGCTGATGCCCAGCAAGATTGTCGATTTGCCGAAAGGCTACACGCCTTCCGAAGACGAAGAATACATGTGCCAGGAACACCTGGAGTACTTCCGCCGCAAGCTGTTGCAGTGGCGCGAGGACCTGATCCAGGAATCCCAGGAGACGATCAACAACCTGCGCGGTGAAGTGCGCGACGTCGGCGACGAGGCCGAACGCGCCAGCCGCGAGACGGAAAACAGCCTGGAACTGCGCACGCGTGACCGCTACCGCAAGCTGCTCAACAAGATCGATCAGGCCCTGGCCCGCATCGACGACGGCGAGTACGGCTTCTGCGAGGAAACCGGTGAGGAAATCGGTCTGGCCCGCCTCGAGGCCCGCCCGATCGCCACGCTGTGCCTGGATGCCCAGGAGCGCTGGGAACTCAAGCAGAAGCAGATGCGGGATCGCTGAGCCCCCGGGCGCCAGGCCCGCCAGCGCGTCTACGTGAAGAGGCCCCGCTGTGTCGGGGCTTTTTCGTTCGCGCGTTTGTTCGCTCCTTCGTTCGTTCGTTAATTCGTTCCGGCGCGTTTTGCGTTGGGGCTCGGGTGAGGTTGGTGCCACCGGGCGGTGTGGGGGTCTCGACACTTCGCGGGCGTTAGGCACGGCGGTGCGACTGGCTGCAGTGCGATCCTCGACAAGTCAAAGGCGTTCCGGCCGGCCTGCTTCGCAGGCACTTGCGCCGGGTAACTTTTTTCCGGAGCGAAAAAAGTCACCAAAAATCGCTCTTCAAAGTCAAAGTCCCACGCTCGGTTGGTTCGGTCCTTAGGGGGTTGTGGGGGCTGGCCCCTTCGGGGCGGTGCCTGCGCGAAGCTTCCGTCGGAGGATCCGGTGGCCCCTTCCGGATTGGGACGAAGCCGGCACGATGGCAGCGCGGCTTCTACCGGTTGGATCCGGGTCGCGCTCGGTGGCGTAGGATGCGTGGAGGCCCATTGGGCCGTAACGCATCAGGCGATGCGTTGCGCTTCGCTCCACGCAACCTACGCCTCCGAATCCCCGCAGCTGGCGCGTGCGAAGCGCGCGGTGTAACCGATCAGGAGCGCAAGCCTAGAACCTCTCCCATGGCCACTTCCGGAAACGATCCCGGGCACCACGCGGCCAGCCGGGCCATCGCGAAGCGGGCCCGGGCGAAACGCCTTTGACTTGTCGAGACCACCAAAGCGTCCGGTGACACCATCCCGACTAGCGCCCGCGAAGTGTCGAGACCCCCATAACACCTGGTGGCGCCAGATGTGCCCAGGTCCCCAATGCCCCACGCGCCGGAACGAAAGAACGAAGGAGCGAACGAACGCGGCGGCGTCAGCCGCCGCCCGTCACGCCGCCTGCAGCGCCAGCTGCGCCTGCCGTCGAATCTCGGCGAGCATGGCGTTGAGCCCGTTCGCCCGGGTCGGCGAGAGATGGTCGCTCAGGCCGATCTCGACGACGAAATGCGGCTCGGAGTCGAGAATCTCCTGCGCGCTGCGCCCGGAGTAGACCTTCAGCAGCAGGGCGATCAGGCCCGAGACGATGGCCGCGTCCGAGTTGGCGCGAAAGACCATGCGGTCGGCGTCGCCCTCGGTGATCAGCCAGACCTGCGACTGGCAGCCGGCCAGCAGGTGGTCCTCGACCATGTCGGCGGCATCGAGTTCGGGCAGTTTCCTGCCCAGGTCGATCAGGTACTGGTAACGGTCCATCCAGTCGTCGAACAGGCCGAACTCCTCGACGATTTCGCGTTGTGCCGTCTCGATGCTCATGAGGTCACCTTCCAGCGCGTGCCGCCGGGTCCGTCCTCGAGCTCGATGCCGCGTTCGGCCAGTTCGTCGCGGATGCGGTCGGCGGTGGCGAAGTCGCGGTCCTTGCGCGCGGCGTTGCGCTGCGCGATCAGGTCCTCGATTTTGGCTTCGTCGACCTCGTCGCTGCCGGGACGCTGCTTGAACCAGTCTTCCGGGTCCGCCTGAAGCAGGCCGAGCAGACCGGCCGTGGCCTTGAGCTTCGCGGCCAGCCCGGGCTGTTCGCTCTCATCGGCCAAGGACAGGCGCCGGGCCAGGGTGTTGAGTTCGGCCAGCGCCGTAGGCGTGTTCAGATCGTCTTCCAGGGCCGCGACGACCTCGGCTTGGGGCTCGGCCTCGGCATCCGCCGGCGGGTGGTCTCGCAGCAGGCCGTAGAGCCGGTCGAGCGTGTTGCGGGCCTGTTCCAGCGCCCCTTCGGACCAGTCCAGCGGCTGGCGGTAGTGGGCCGACAGCAGGAGATAGCGCATCACTTCGCCCGGCCATTCCTTGAGCAGCTCGTGGACGATCAGCGTGTTGCCCAGGGACTTGGACATCTTGCGCTTCTCGACGGTCACGAAACCGTTGTGCATCCAGTAGCGCGCGAAGCGGTCGGTGCCGTGGGCGCAGCGGCTCTGGGCGATCTCGTTTTCATGGTGCGGAAAGATCAGGTCCTGGCCGCCGCCGTGGATGTCGATGACCTCGCCCAGGTGGGCCGCGCTCATCGCCGAGCACTCGATGTGCCAGCCCGGGCGGCCGTGGCCCCAGGGACTGTCCCAGCCCGGCTGGGATTCGTCGGAGGGTTTCCACAGCACGAAGTCGCCGGGGTGGCGCTTGTAGGGCGCGACTTCCACGCGCGCGCCGGCAACCATCTCGCGCATGTCGCGGCGCGAGAGTTCGCCGTAGTCGTCGGCCTGTTCGATGCTGAACAGCACGTGGCCTTCGGCTTCGTAGGCGAATCCCTTGTCGATCAGGCGCTCGATCATGGCGATGATGGCGTCGATGTGATCGGTCGCGCGCGGCTCGATGGTGGGCTGGCCGACGCCGAGCGCGGCCATGTCGTCGTGGTAGATGTCGGCGAACTTCTTCGTGATCGTGTCGATCGGCACGCCCTGTTCGGCTGCCGCCTTGTTGATCTTGTCGTCGACGTCGGTGATGTTGCGCGCGTAGACCACCTTCGGGAAGCGCCGCGAGAGCACGCGGTAGAGCAGGTCGAAGATCACCGCCGGTCGCGCGTTGCCGATGTGCGCGTAGTTGTAGACCGTGGGCCCGCAGGCATACATCGTCACTCGTTCGGGATCGAGCGGTACGAAATCCTCTTTCTGCCGGGTCAGCGTGTTGTAGATCTGGATGGCCATCGTCAAAAGAATTGGCGCTTGCGCGCTAGAATGACAAGCGTGAAATTCTAACCGATAGAGGCTCTGGCCCCATGCCCAACCCGGAAGCGCTGCTATACGCCCGCCACGTCGAACATCGGCGCGAGGAAATCGACGAAATCCTGACCGAGCTCGGCTACGACGGCCTGCTGATCCACTCCGGCCGGCCCGAGAACCGGCTGTTCGACGATCAGCACCCGCCGTTTCGGGCGCACGGGCCCTTCGTGGCCCTGGTACCGCTGCCCTTTGCGGCCGACAGCCTGCTCGAGTTGCGGCCGGGCGAGAAGCCGCGCCTGTGGTATTGCCAGCCCGACGATTTCTGGCACATGCCGCCCGAGCCGCCGGGCGACTGGCTGACCGGAAGCCTGGACGTCGAGACCGTGCGATCGCCGGATGGCTGGCACGAGCAGTTCCGGCAGCAGCGGGCGCTGGCCGTCATCGGCGACGAGCGGGCGGTCGGCGGCCTGCTCGACGGCGCGGACCTCAATCCGCCCGAACTGATGTGGCGCCTCGACGAAATGCGCACCCGCAAGACCGCCTGGGAGCGCGACTGCATCGAGCGCGCCAACCAGCTCGCCGTGTTGGGGCACCTGGCGGCGGCCGAGGCCTTCCGGGCCGGCAAGAGCGAACTCGAAATCCACCTGGCCTACCTGGCGGCCATGGGCGAAGACCAGGACACCCTGCCATACAACAGCATCGTCGCGCTCAACGACCACGGCGCGGTGCTCCACTACCAGTTCCGCTCGCCGGAGCGGCCGAAGCCGGTGCGCAGCTTCCTGCTCGACGCCGGCGCCGACTGGCGCGGCTACGCGGCCGACATCACGCGCACCTGGACCCTGGACGAACACCGCGAGTTCGGCGACCTCATCGAGGCGATGGATGCCGCCCAGCGCCGCCTGGTCGACCGCGTCCGGGCCGGCGAGAATTTCGTCGACCTGCACCGCGAAGCGCATCGCGCAGTGGCCGCCGTGCTCGAGCATGCCGGCATCGTACGCATGGCGCCCGAAGAGCAGGTCGAAACCGGCGTGACCACGCACTTCCTGCCGCACGGCCTCGGGCACTACATCGGCGCCCAGGTCCACGACGTGGCCGGGCTCAAGGACGAGCGCGGCGTGGATGTGCCGGCGCCGGAGCGCTACCCGGCGCTGCGCCTGACCCGCACGCTCGAGCCGGGCAACGTGGTGACCGTCGAGCCGGGCCTGTACTTCATTCCAAGTTTCCTCGAGAAACTGCGCGCGAGCGACCACGCTTCGAAAGTGGACTGGCAGGCGGTCGAACGCCTGACGCCCTTCGGCGGTATCCGCATCGAGGACAACGTCCTGGTCAGCGAGGGCGAGCCGGTGAACTTCACCCGCCAGGCATTTTCCGAAAGAAGCCGCTGAGAACTACTGCGCACGTGGCTGACGGCGTTCGGCGGTGCTCGGAATCCTCATGTACTTCAACGTACACTGCGGTTCCTGCGCTCCGGCGACCACCGTCAGCCACGCGCTCGCTACGTTCTCAGCGGCTTCTTTATGGGGGCTGAGGGCTCTCAGGATCCAATGTCCTCGTTCCAGAGTTCTGGCGAGTCGGCGATGAACTGCCGCATCAGGGCCGCGCACTCTTCGCTGTCGACGACTTCGACTTCCACGCCGCGGGCGCGCAGGTGGTCCTCGTCGCCCATGAAGGTGCGGTTCTCTCCGACGACCACCTTCGGGATGCCGTAGAGCAGGATCGCTCCGGAGCACATCGGGCAGGGCGACAGGGTGGTATAGAGCGTGCTCTCGCGATAGACCTTCGCCGGGTGCCGCCCGGCGTTTTCGAGTGCATCCATCTCGCCGTGCAGCACCACACTGCCCGACTGCACGCGGCGGTTGTGGCCCCTGCCGAGGATCCTTCCGTCGTGCACCAGCACCGAGCCGATCGGAATGCCGCCCTCGGCCAGTCCCTGCCGGGCTTGTTCTATGGCCGCTTTCATGAACTCGTCCATGACCTATGCCTCATGTGTTTTTCCCTGCCGGCCAGCATACTCGTCCCGGACCGTTCCCCGAACCGGGCTGCCCGATCAGGCAACCGCTTGTAACCGTTTTGCGCCCGCGGCGCTAAGAAGGGTTACTCATCAAATCGAAATGCGAGAAAGCGAAATGCGAGGCAACACAATGATTCGATCCATTCTCCTGACCCTCCTGCTGCTGCCGCTGGCGGTCAGTGCCGCCGACCGTACGCTGGGCGAAGACAGCCGCTGGTTCGTCCAGGTCAACCTGGCCGCCATTCGCGGCGCCTCCGACGACGGTGCCCTCTACGGCTGGCTGCAGCGCGAAGTCATCGAAGACCTCGAGGAAGAGTTCGGCGAAGGCAGCGTCGACGATTTCGACGCCATCACGGTGTTCGGCACCAGCGACGACGGCCAAGGCCTGGGCATCGTGCTCGACGGCCGGATGGATGCGGACATGCGCGAGCGCGTGATTCGCCGATCGGCCGCCACGCCGCTGGAAGACATCGGCGGCGGCAACGCCTACGTGCTCGGCGGCAACGAGGAACTGGCCGAAGAGTTCGACATCGAGTTCGACGGCGATCCCCTGTTCATGGCTTTCGGCGAGCGCTCGGGCGCATTCGTCACGACCAGTCGCGCATTGCTCGAAGCCTTCCTCGACGGTGCGCGCTTCGAGCGAATCGCTGCCTCCGAACTGCTGATCATCCGGGCCGACCCGATGCTGTCGGGCGCGGTCGACACCGAAGCCATCGGCGAGGGCTACGGCAACTGGAACTCGAAAGTCATGCGCAACATCCGCCGCGCCGGATTCGCCCTGACCGATGCCGGCGGCGGCTACGACGTCAACGTCGAGCTGATCGCCGTCGACGAGGCGCAGGCCCAGGCCCTGCAGAACATCGTGCAGGGCGTGATCGGGCTGCAGGCCCTGGCCGACGAAGAGCCGGAGTTGTCCTTCGTCTCCTCGCTGCAGACGCAGCGCGACGGCGAGCGCGTCAGCCTGTCGGTGCAGGTCAGCTCCGAGGAGCTGATGGGCCTGCTCGACTGATCGGGGCATTGCGAATCCATGAGCCCGGAAGTCGAACGCGACCTGGTCAGGCGAGCCCGCTCGGGCTCGCTTGACGCGTTCGACGCGCTGATGCGCGCCCACCAGGATCGCCTCTATCGATTCCTGCTGGTTCGTGGTGCCAGCAGCGCGGATGCCCAGGACATCGTCCAGGAAACCTTCCTGGCTGCCTGGCGCTATCTCGACGGCTATCGCGAACGCTGGCGGTTCTCCACCTGGCTCTACACGATTGCACGCCGCCAGGCATCCGGCCGCCGTATGGACCACGCCGAGCTGCCCGAGTCCCTGGTCGACCCCGGCGAGGGACCCGACCAGGCCGCGTCGGCCGGTCAGCGTCGCGAGAACATCTGGCCGGTGGCGCGCAAGCTGCTACCATCGGAATGGTTCGGCGTGCTCTGGCTCTACTATGCGGAGGATCGCAAGACCGGGGAGATCGCCCGGATCCTGGGGCGCTCCGCGGCCTGGGTGAAGGTCACCCTGCACCGTTCCCGCAAGCGCCTGGCCGAGCTGATCGATGCAGCCGACTGGCTGCCCGAGGAGGTCGTTTCGAAATGAACAGACAAGACCTTGAACACCGCCTGCGCGCCGACGCCGAGCGTCTCGGTGCGTCCTGTCCGCCGCATCTCAGGCATCGCGTCGCCGAGCGCATCCGCCATGGCGAAGGTCGCCCTTCGCATCGCCGGATCGGCGTGCCGGCCCTGGCCGGCGCCTTCGCGGCAACGGTTTTTGCTTTCGTTTCGGTCTGGGTGCTGTGGCAGCCTTCGGGCGTCGAGCGGCACGGTGCACGGACGGTGGACTTGAATGCGACGCCGGTCGTCGCCAAGTCGGATCGAATGCTGGCGTCCCGCGAAGCCGCCCTCGAGAACGAATGGCAGCTGCTCGAGCGGGACCTGCGCATCCTGCGTGACCACGTCACGGCCACTTTCGACAAGAACCCGAACAGCTGACCCTACATGTCCAACCAGTCCATCGGCCTGAGCGAAGAACTGCAGAATTACATCCTCGACCACTCGCTGCGGGAAGATCCCCTGCTGGCGCGATTGCGCGAGGAAACCGCCGATCTGCCGCAGCGCAACATGCAGATCGCCCCGGAGCAGGGCCAGTTCATGGCAATGCTGGCGCGGCTGATCGGCGCAAAGCGCTACATCGAGGTCGGCACCTTCACCGGTTACAGCGCGCTGGCCGTCACCATGGCCATGCCCGAAGACGGCAAGACGATCGCCTGCGACATCAGCCGCGAGTGGACCGACATCGCCCGGCGCTACTGGCAGGAGGCCGGCGTGGACGAGCGCATCATGCTCGAGCTGCGCCCGGCGCTGAAGACGCTCGACGAGTTGATCGTCTCGGGGCTCGAGGACACCTTCGACCTGGCCTTCATCGACGCCGACAAGACCGGCTACATCGACTACTTCGAGCGCTGCCACGACCTGCTGCGTCCCGGCGGGCTCGTCATGATCGACAACACGCTGTGGGACGGCAAGGTCGTCGATTCCGGTGACCGCGACGAAGACACCGAAGCGATCCGCGCCTTCAACGAGTACCTGCGCGACCGCGAGGAGATCGAGATTTCCATGGTGCCGATCGGCGACGGCCTGACCCTGGTGCGCAAGGCCGAGGGCCTGTAGCCGCTCACGTCGGCCTCTCACGACGACAATCGGGCCAGTCGATATACTGGCCGGATCATCAACGCGACGAGAGGTCCCATGCGACGCCTTTTCAGCATCTCCATCCTGTTCCTGGCGGCGGCCAGCGCCGCCGCGGTGGCGGAAGTCGACCGCCGTACCGCCAACTCCGGCAACGTCGTGCTCGAAGACGTGCCCGAAATTCCCGCCGAGATCAGCGAAGCGCTCAAGCAATACCAGAACACCCGCTCGGCCGGGCTCATCGACTGGAGCCAAGACGGTGAGAGCATCTATATCGCCACCCGTTTCGCCGAGGTCAGCCAGATCCACCGCGTCGACCAGCCCGGCGGCGCGCGCCACCAGCTGACCTGGTACGACGAGCCCGTCGGCGGCGCCGACCGCCGGCCGGGCAGCGACACCATGGCCTTCCTGATGGACAGCGGCGGCAGCGAGTTCGACCAGATCTACCTGTTCGACCCGGCCGACGGCAGCCGCGAGATGATCAGCGACGGCGAGTCTCGCAACGGCGCCCTGGAGTGGTCGGACGACGGCCGCTACCTGGCCTTCCAGTCGACCCGCCGAAACGGCCGCTCGAACGACATCTGGATGTTCGATTTCGACAACGGCCGCGAGGCCGAACTCGTGCTCGAAGCGCCGGACGGCAGCTGGTGGGGTCCGGTCGAATTTTCCGCCGGCAACGAAAAGCTGCTGATCGTCCAGTACGTCAGCGTCAACGACTCGCGCATTCATGTCCTGGACCTCGACTCGGGTGAGCTGACGCGCATCGCCGGCAGCGCCGAGGATCCCTCCCGCAACCTGCCCTTCGGTTTCGACGCCGAAGGCGAGGGCGTCTACTTCAGCACCGACGCCGAGGGCGAGTTCGCCCAGCTGGCCTGGCGTCCGCTCGACCCCGAAGGCCAGGCGCGCGTGATCACCGGCGACATCCCCTGGTCGGTGCAGGGCCTGGAGCTCAACCACGCCGGCGATGCGGGCGTGTTCGTCACCAACGAGGGCGGCATCAGCCGCATGTACCGATTCGATCCCGCCGACGAATCCTACGAGCGCATCGATAGCATCCCCGAGGGGCTCGTCTACGGCGCATCGTTCAGCGAGGACGACGAATCGCTGGCGGTGGTGGTCAACAACCCGCGCTCGCCCAGCGACGTCCACGTGATGGACTTCGACAGCGGTGAACTGACTCGCTGGACCTACAGCGAAGTCGGCGGCCTCGACACCGAGCAGTTCGTCATGCCCGAACTGGTTCACTATCCGACATTCGACGAAGTCGACGGCGAGCCCAGGAAGATTCCCGCTTTCGTCTACCGGCCCGAGGGCGAAGGTCCGCATCCGGTCATCATCCAGATCCACGGCGGCCCCGAGAGCCAGACCCGGCCGGGTTTCTCGAGCACCTACCAGCTGTGGATCGACCACCTCGGCGCGGCCGTCATCCGGCCCAACGTGCGCGGCTCGGCCGGCTACGGCAAGAGCTACCTCAAGCTCGACAACGGCTTCAAGCGCGAGGACTCGGTCAAGGACATCGGCGCCTTGCTCGACTGGATTGCAACCCAGCCCGATCTCGACGCCGACCGCGTGGCCGTCTACGGCGGCAGCTACGGCGGCTACATGGTGCTCGCCAGCGCCGTGCACTACAGCGATCGCCTCAAGGCCGCCGTCGACATCGTGGGCATCAGCAATTTCGTGACCTTCCTGGAAAACACCGAGGACTATCGCCGCGACCTCCGTCGCGTCGAGTACGGCGACGAGCGCGACCCGGAGATGCGCGCCCACCTCGAGGCCATCAGCCCGCTCAACAACGTCGAGAAGATCGACGTGCCGATGTTCGTCGTCCAGGGCGAGAACGATCCGCGCGTGCCGGTCACCGAAGCCGAGCAGATCGTCGCCGCCCTGCGCGAACAGGGCAGCCCGGTCTGGTACATGAATGCCCTCAACGAAGGCCACGGCTACCGCCGCAAGGAAAACCGCGACCTCTACAGCGAGGCCGTGGTGCTGTTCTTCCAGACCTGGTTGAAGGATTGATCTCCGAGGGCGAGCCTTTGTCGGCGTTGTTGGTGGGGCCTGGGAGCTCCATCGACCCAAGGCGCGCAAAGCATCTAAATGCTTATGGGGTCTGGCGAAAATTCGTAGCGTTTGATGGCGATGCTCCAATCAGTTAGGTTGAGTCGGAATTGTGACCGCTTAGAGAGGTTTTGGCATGGTGCGGGGAGAGGTTTCTGAATGGCGTTTGATGCGCATTTTTCTTTTTGGCCCAAGGAGGGCCCATCTTCTGTCAGCAGTGCTATTGGCGGCCGTTGGGCTTTCAAGTTGTTGGGCCGTTCAGGCTCAAGAGCCGGTCAGGCTAGTTAAGGATATCAATGATCGTATAGATATCGATAGCGCGTCGATTGGTCTGATTGGCGCTCGTGCTGACCAGCTCTACTTTGCAAACTACGAGGCAAGCGTAGGGCATGAGCTCTGGGTCACGAATGGTACGGAAGCTGGTACGACGCTCCTCAAGGATCTGGCTCCCGGGCCTGACCACTCCTACCCCGGCGATGGCGTGACCCTGAATGGAAGACTGTTTTTCCGAGCGAAGAGCCTTGATGCAGGACGGGAATTGTGGGTGAGCGATGGTACTGCCGAGGGTACGTTTCTTTTCAAGGATATATTTCGTGGCCCCGAAGGTTCGTATCCTCGTGGACTTTCTGTCTGCAATGACAAGTTTTTCTTCCTCGCGGAAGACGAAGAAAGCGGTAGGGAAATATGGGTAAGTGATGGAAGTGCCACCGGCACGTTTCGTGTCAAGGATATCGAGCCGGGAGTGGGGCCTGTCCTCCCTTCTTACCCCACGTGTTCTGCGGGTAGTTTCTATTTCCTGGCCAGGGAGAGTCTTTGGGTCAGTGACGGCACGGAGGCTGGCACTCGACTGATCGTGCAGTTCGGCGTCAAGGAGCTTGCCGCGTGGGATGGTCAGCTCTATCTCAATATGAATGCTGATGAAAGCGGGTATGAGCTCTGGAAAATGGACGTTGTTGACGAGCAGTTGGAGCTTGTTAAGGACATAGCGCCCGGTTCAGAGTATTCCTTTCCGAACGGTTTCTTTGCTCATGCAGGATATCTATACTTCCAGGCGTGGGATGGCACTCACGGATACGAACTCTGGCGTACGGATGGGACTGAGCTTGGGACGACGCTGGTGAAGGATGTTTGGCCCGGGGAGCCCAGTTCTTCGCCACGGGAGCTGGCTCCATGCGGGCAACGGCTTTGCTTTACTGCTCAGACTTCACATTCCGACGATGCTTTCTTGACTACCGACGGGACGTCGATTGGTACTGACGTTTTGTTGAGCGATACGACCCATGCTATGGGTGTGTATGACGGCGATTACATCTTTCAGTTTGATGATGGCGAGCATGGAGCGGAAGTCTGGCGAAGCGATGGGACTTTGTTGGGCACCCGAATGTTGAAGGATGCAAATGCCGGCGAGGGCGGCTCTGACCCTGTTGGCGGCCATGAGGTTCTCGTTACGAATGGTTTGATGTATTTCGTACGGAACGATGATGTCCATGGTGATGCTCTTTGGGTGAGCGATGGCACCCCGGAAGGTACGGCGCGATTGGGCGGTATTCCCGGGCCGGGTGTGACCCAGTCTTCGTTTCCGGAACGGCTTACTGCATTTGACTCGTCGTCGATAATTTTCAGTGCGGATGATGGGGATTCCGGTCGTGAACTTTGGATAAGCGACGGAACGTTCTCAGGTACAAGAATGGTTCATGACATCAAGCCGGGAGAAGAGGGTTCCGATCCATCTGGGTTGTTTGTTCAGGGCGACAGAATCTTCTTTGACGCTGGTGACGGGAGCCATGGGCGCGAGTTGTGGCTTAGTGACGGAACTTCGAGCGGAACGCGAATGGTTGCGGACATCAATCCGTTTGGGGACGGAGTGGATCGGACTGAAATTGAGTTTGTCGGGGATTGGGCGTATTTCACTGCCAATGACGGGGTGAGCGGTAGAGAGCTCTGGCGTAGCGATGGGACTTCAGCAGGCACGGCCCTGGTCAGGGATATCCGTGCCGGTCCGTCCAGTTCATCAGTCCGGAATCTTACCCGATATTCGGGTCGCTTGTATTTTGTGGCAAACGATGGGGTACATGGGGCGGAATTGTGGGTTAGCGACGGTACGCAGCAGGGAACATCGATGGTCAAGGACACTGAGTCGGGACACCAGTCAGGAAGCCCAACTCAACTGGTTCTTCTCGGTGGCAAAATGTATTTTTTTGCGTATCACAACGGGAGTTCTCGTCGCGTGCTCTGGGTAACCGATGGAACACAGGAGGGTACGGAACCTCTTGACCTTCAAGACCCCGTATTCCAGTGCGGATTCCTTCCAGAGATGATCGCGCATGAAGAAAAATTGTATTTCGGTGGCACCAGCGCGTCCATACCAGAATGTTCTCTCTGGGTTAGTGATGGTACTGGCTCTGGAACAATGGTGTTGAAGGAAGGTGGAGAGGAAGCGTGGTTCCCGGGCCCATTTTCGTTCGACGATCTGGTCTATTTCTTTTGGTATGAGCCGGATTCAGACGCAGATCCAAGCCCCGCTGCTCTTTGGGCTACGGACGGAACGGTGGAGGGTACGAAGTCGGTTTTGGACGCCGGGCCCGTTTACATCGGCTCGAGGGGGCATCAGGCGGTCTTCGATGGTCATCTCTATATTTATGCCTATTGGTTCCCCTGGGCGGATGAGTATGGCGTGGAGCCACTGATCACCGATGGTACGAGAGCAGGAACCGAAATACTCGCGGATATCTTTCCTGGCACCATGGATTCAAGTCCCCGGTTCTTCACCGCAACGGAAGAGCTGCTTTTTTTCGGGGCGGCTCGACACGACAGTGGTTACGAGTTGTGGGTGGCAGAGCGCAACAGATTGTTCATGGATCGCTACGAGGGTCGTTGAGCGCCGCGCTGGTGCCTCTTGGGGCTGCACTTCCTTTGCCAAGCGGTGGGGTCTGACTCCTGTATAGGGTTCTAAACTTGCTTCATGCGGGATTCCCCGTTAGGTTGTAGGGGGTTAAATATCACCTTCTTCCGCATGAACGACGCCCCCATGATCGAGGTCTCGGGGCTTTACAAGATATTCGGGTCCAACCCCGATGCCGCCATGCCGCTGATCGAGAAAGGTCGCGGCAAGGACGAGATCTTCGACAAGACCGGCCAGACGGTCGGCGTGCACGACGCGGAACTGTCCATTCGCGAAGGCGAGATTTTCGTGGTCATGGGCCTGTCCGGCTCGGGCAAGTCCACCATGGTTCGGCTACTCAATCGCCTGATCGAACCGACCAGCGGCAGCATCCGCATCAACGGCCGCGACGTGACCTCGATGAGCCACAAGGAGCTCATCGAGCTGCGCCGCCGCGATCTCGCCATGGTCTTCCAGTCCTTCGCCCTGATGCCGCACCGCACGGTGCTCGACAACGCCGCCTTCGGGCTCGAGGTGGCCGGGGAGGACCGCGACAGGCGCCGCGAGCGCGCGCTCGAGGCGCTCGAGCAGGTCGGCCTGGAGGCCAACGCCAACAGCTATCCCGACGAGCTATCGGGCGGCATGCAGCAGCGCGTCGGCCTGGCGCGGGCGCTGGCGACCGATCCTTCGATCATGCTCATGGACGAGGCATTCTCGGCCCTCGATCCGCTGATCCGCACCGAAATGCAGGACGAACTGCTCGAACTGCAGCGCCGCCAGGCGCGCACCGTGGTGTTCATCTCGCACGACCTCGACGAGGCCATGCGCATCGGCGATCGCATCGCGATCATGCAGGACGG
>JAASTB010000209.1 GCA_021767625.1 Wenzhouxiangella sp. | reverse complement strand
GTCTCGACCTGTTCGCCGGCACCGGCGCGCTGGGCCTGGAGGCGCTTTCCCGCGGGGCCGCCAGCGCGGTCTTCGTCGAGCGCGATCGGCGACTGCTCGAGGGCCTGCGCGAGATTTCGGCCAACTGGCCGGGTGGCGACCGAATGGAGGTCGTGCGGGGTGACGTCCTGCGCTGGCTCGGGAGCGACGATCGCTCGTTCGACCTGGTCTTCATCGACCCGCCTTTCTCCGACAGCCTGCAGGGCCGGGTGCTCGAAGCGCTGGCCGAAGGCGGGCGCCTGGCTCCCGGCGCCCGCGTCTACGTCGAGCAGGACGCCCGCGACCCCGACATCGATCCCGGCGAGCGCTACGAACTCCTGCGCAGCAAGACGCTGGGCGAGGTCCGCCTGACCCTGCTTGCCGTTTCCTGATCCCGGTGCGGCCCCGGTCCTCCCGGGACGGCAATGACTCGGGCGTTATAATGCGTGTCCATCCAGTCCGAGACGCATTCGATGCCCCAGCCCGATTACGGCCTCGCGGTCTATCCCGGCACCTTCGATCCCCTGACCAACGGTCATACCGACCTGATCGCCAGGGCTTCGCGCATGTATCGCCGCATCATCGTGGCAATTGCCGAGAGCCCGCACAAGAAACCCTCTTTCGGCCTCGGCGACCGGATCGGACTGGCCCGCCAGGTGCTCGAAGAGGAAGGGCTGGACAACGTCGACGTGGTCGGCTTCAACAACCTGCTGGCGCACTTCGTCGAGGAGCACGACGCCGGCGTCATCCTGCGCGGGCTGCGCGCGGTGTCGGACTTCGAGTACGAGTTCCAGCTCGCCTCGATGAACCGGCATCTCATCGAGGACGTGGAAACCGTCTTTCTCACACCCGCCGAGCAGTACAGTTTCATTTCGTCGTCGCTGGTCAAGGAGATTGCGCGCCTGCAGGGCGACGTCAGCCGCTTCGTGCATCCGCGCGTTTCCGAAGCGCTGAGGGAGCGCTACGCGTAATGCCAGGCACTCACATTCAAGGACTACCAACGGGATTCGCCATGTTTCGAAGAGCTTCCCTCGTTTTTGCCTGCCTGCTGCTGGCCCTGGCCGGCGTGGTTGCACAGGCCGCCGACGGCCCCGGCAAGGCCGCCGTCTCCAGCGCCCATGAACTGGCCACGGATGCCGGCGTCGAGATTCTCGAGAAGGGCGGCAACGCCTTCGACGCGGCCGTGGCCGTATCGGCCGCTCTGGCGGTCGTCGAGCCCGAATCCTCGGGTGCCGGGGGCGGCGGATTCTGGCTGCTGCACCGCGCCTCCGACGACTTCTCCGTGATGGTCGACGGCCGCGAGACCGCGCCGGCGGCGGCCACCGAAGACATGTACCTCGACGAGAAAGGCGAGGTGGATCGCGATCGTGCCATCAACGGCGCGCTGGCCGGCGGCATTCCCGGGGCGCCTGCCGCTTGGGTGCACATCGCCGAAACCTACGGTACGCTGCCGCTGGCCGAATTGCTGGCGCCGGCCATCCGGCTGGCCGAGGAAGGCTTCCCGGTCGATGCCAAGTACCAGGCCCTGTTGAACTGGCGGGCGCACGTGATGATGCGCTGGCCAGAAACCGCCGCCATCTTCATGCCCGGCGGCGAGGTGCCGGCCATCGGCGATACCATCCGGCAGCCGGACCTCGCCAATACCCTGCGCGCGCTGGCCGAGAATGGAAAGGAGGGCTTCTATGCCGGCGAGGTGGCGCGCAAGCTGGTCGATGGCGTCCAATCCACCGGCGGTCTCTGGACCCTGAAGGACTTCGCGGACTACGAAGTGGTCGAACGCGAACCGGTACGCACGAGCTATCGCGGCTACGAACTCGTGACCGCCGCGCCGCCGTCCTCCGGTGGTATCGCGATCGGCCAGATGCTCGAGATCGTCGAGCCTTTCGACCTGGCTGGTATGAGCCGGGCTGATCGCGTCCACGTTCTCGCCGAGGCCATGCGCCGGGCCTACCGCGATCGCGCGCTGTATCTCGGCGATCCGGATTTCGTGGACATCCCGACCGACATGCTGCTGAGCGAGAACTACGCCGCCGGGCTGCGCACGACGCTGCGCCTCGACCGGGCCACACCGTCTTCGATGCTGGCCGCCGACCCCGACCGCCTGGGCAAGGAAAGCAGCGACACCACGCACTTCTCGCTGATCGACGCAGATGGCAACATGGTTTCCGGCACGCTCACGGTCAACCTGCCTTTCGGCGCCGCCTACGTTCCGCCGGGCACCGGCGTGCTGGTCAACAACGAGATGGACGACTTCTCGGCCAAGCCCGGCGAGCCCAACGCCTACGGGCTGATCGGGTTCGCCGCCAACGCGATCGAGCCCCACAAGCGGATGCTCTCGTCCATGAGCCCGACGATCGTGATCGGCGACGACCGAACGGCCGTGCTCGGCACGCCGGGCGGTTCGCGCATCATCACGATGGTGCTGCTGGGCATCCTCGACTTCATCGACGGCAACGGCCCGGAGAGTTGGGTATCGCTGCCGCGCTTCCATCACCAGTACCTGCCCGACGAGATCTCGATCGAGCCCGACGCCCTGAGCGACGCCGAGATCGAGGCCCTGGAAGAGAAGGGGCACACCGTGACCGTGCGCAACCGCACCTGGGGCAACATGCACGGCGTGATGTGGAACCGGGAAACGGGCGAACTCGAGGCCGCGCACGACCCGCGTTGGAATTCGGGTGGGGCGGTTGTTGTTGATATCGACTCGAAATAGGTTTCAGGTTCAAGAAGAAAGAGGGGTTCCGTGTTCCGGGTTCCGGAAAACCTGCTTGGCGGGGCCCTCTCGTTTCCTGCGACAATCCTCGCAACGGCAGCGCATCCAGCGAAGGCCCTGCGCCCAACGGCCACGATTGTTGTCCGGAACCCCGAACCCGGAACACGGAACCCCTTTCTTTCCTTCTCCCATTCAACCCAATCCGTGACGCGCTTCACGGAAACGGCAGGGCGCTTTCGGCTAGAGTAATGGCTCGCATCCGGATTGCCGCTTATGGACAGCAATACCGGGGGGACCATGCGCGATGCCGTTCAGGGGAGCGGTGATCGCATCTTTTCCGACCGCTACGAGGACAGCTCGAGCGCGTCTTCCGACTTCGCTCTTCGAGTGCTCGAACGCGCCACCTACGGCGCTCGGCCCGAGGATCTGGATCATTTCCTGTCGCTGGGATCCAACGACGAGCAGCGCCTGAGCGCCTGGCTGGACGAGCAGCTGGACTGGCAGGGTCTCGACGACAGCGGGCTCGAGCAGCGCCTGGCGGCCGCCGGCTACCTGACCCTGGACAAGACGATCACCGAGCTGTGGGCCGATCACGTTCAGGGCGACGCGGATCGCTACCTGCCCGCCGCCGAGACCGAGGCCGCCCGTATCCTGCGCGCGGTTTATTCGCGCCGACAGGTCTACGAGGTCATGACCGAGTTCTGGCACGACCACTTCAGCGTCGCCGGCTGGGATTTCAGCATCGCACCGGTCCTGGTGCAGTACGACCGCGACGTGATCCGGCCGCATGCCCTGGGCAATTTTCGCGAGATGCTCGAAGCCGTGGCGCGCTCGACGGCGATGCTCATCTACCTGGACAACAAGGACAACCGCGCCGGCGGTTACAACGAGAACTGGGCGCGGGAACTGATGGAGCTGCACACGCTCGGTTCCGACGCCTACTACCCGGGTGCCGCGCACGGCGAGATTCCGATCGGTGACGACGATCTGGCGATCGGCTACAGCGATGCCGATGTCTATGACGTGGCGCGTTGTTTCACCGGCTGGACCATTCGAAGCGGGCACTGGGAAATGCCCCACACGCCCGAGTACGACAACGGCGACTTCATCTTTTTCGTCAACTGGCACGAGGGCGGCAACAAGTATGTCCTGGGCAACTTCATCTTCGGACCGACCGACCAGATGGAAGCCGAACTCGCCATGGACTACCTGTGCATGCACCGGCAGACGGCCAGGCACCTTTGCGAGAAGATCTGCCGTCGCCTGGTCGACGACGAGCCTCCCCAGTCCCTGGTGGAGTCCGCGGCGCAGGTATGGCACGACAACTGGCAGGCCGGCGACCAGGTCGCAAAGGTCGTTCGCCACATTCTGTCCTCCGACGATTTCGTCGACGGCACCGGAACGAAGATTCGACGCCCGTTCGAGCTGATGTGCGCCGCTTTTCGCAAGACCGCTGCCGAAATCGAACCGCAGCCGACCGGCGGCTGGGATCCCTGGGGCGACCTGCTCTACCGGTTCCGACAGACCGGGCACGGCTGTTTTCGCTGGCCCTCGCCGGACGGCTATCCCGACACGGCCGACCGCTGGACCTCGGCCTCGGTGATGGGCCAGACCTGGCGCCTGCTCAGCCGCATGGTCGAGCTCGACGACGACAGCGACCGGTTCCTGCTGCGCATCCACCAGGAGACCGTCGCCGGACTGCCCGATCCTGCGCAACGCAGCGCCGAGGGCCTGGTGGATTTCTGGCTCGAACGCCTGGTGGGCCGACCCGTGGCCTCGGGCCGCCGTTCGGAGCTGATCGACTTCATGCG
>JAASTB010000208.1 GCA_021767625.1 Wenzhouxiangella sp. | reverse complement strand
GCGACAAGGGGCGAGGCCACGCCGCTCCGATCGGATACCTGGCCACAGGTGCTCGAAGAGCTGCCCTTGACGGATTCCTTCCGAACCGTTGCGGCCATGCTGGTTGTCGGCCGCTACGATCGCCCCAAGGTTGAATTCACGGCCGCGCGCGACGACATGGTGCTCATCAGCGAGCGCTTTCGGCGGGCGCTGGAGGAAGCCATGACCGAATGGGCCGGCGAGCAGCTCAGGATCACCATCGAGCCGGTGGACGACGACGAGCTGGCGACACCGGCGATGCTCGAGGAACAGCAGATTGCCCGCACGCAGGCGGAGGCGGAAGAAGCCATCGACTCGGATCCTTTCGTCCGGCGCCTGGTCGAACACTTCGACGCCGAGGTCGTGCGCGAGTCGATTCGACCGATCAATACACGGAGTCACTGACTGACATGAAAGGCAACATCGCGCAGTTGATGCAGCAGGCGCAGAAAGTCCAGGAGAACCTCAAGAAGGCCCAGGAAGAACTGGCCGAGCTGGAGGTCACCGGCGAAGCCGGGGGCGGCCTGGTCAAAGTGCACATGAATGGCCGGCATGAGGTTCGGCGCGTGGCGA
This sequence comes from Wenzhouxiangella sp., assembly GCA_021767625.1. Lineage (GTDB taxonomy): Bacteria > Pseudomonadota > Gammaproteobacteria > Xanthomonadales > Wenzhouxiangellaceae > Wenzhouxiangella. The sequence goes on along the minus strand of JAASTB010000208.1, from coordinate 3,959 downwards.
TCGACCCCGAGGTGGGCGACGACCGCGAAATGATCGAGGACCTGGTGGCGGCGGCCATCAACGATGCCGTCAAGCGAATCCAGGAAACCACGAAGGAACGCATGTCGGGCCTGACGGGTGGGATGCCCATGCCGCCCGGTTTCAATCTCTGAACCTTCCCGGCACATGAGCGCCGATCCTTTCGACGAGTTGCTCGAGGCACTGCGCTGCCTGCCCGGCGTCGGGGCCCGGTCGGCCCAGCGCATGGCCCTGCAGCTGCTCGAGCGTGACCGGGAGGGTGGCCGGCGGCTGGCCGACGCGCTGGCCACGGCCATGCGCGACATTCGGCGCTGCAGGCGTTGCCGCAACTTCACCAGCGACGAGGAATGCCGCATCTGTCGGAGCGATCGGCGGTCGAGTGAGGTGCTTTGCGTCGTCGAGAGCCCGGGCGACGTGCTGGCCATCGAGGCGGCCACAGCCTTCGACGGGCGCTATTTCGTGCTCCTCGGTCGCCTCTCGCCCCTGGACGGCATCGGTCCGGAGGACCTGGGGCTGGACCTGCTCGGGGAGCGCCTGGACGAAGAGGGCGTTGCCGAAATCATCATCGCCACCAATACCACGGTGGAAGGCGAGGCCACGGCCCAGTACCTGCGCGAGATGGCCGAATCCCGGCGTATCCGGACTTCGCGCCTGGCCCAGGGCGTTCCGCTGGGCGGCGAGCTGGAACACACCGACCGTTCCACGCTCGCGCACGCCTTCAGTTCCCGCCTGCCGATGCGCTGACCGACACGCAAAAGGCCTCCCCGCCGGCTTGGCGGCGGGGAGGCCGGGTCGCGGCAGGGGGTGGCTTCAGCCTTCGGCGGCAGCTTCGCCGTCGAGATCGATCCGGTCGCGATTCTGATCGACCGTTCGCAGGCCGATACCGCGCACGTTGACCAGCTCGTCGATGTGCGTGAAGTCGCCGTTTTCCTCGCGATAGGCCACGATGGCTTCCGACTTGGCCGGGCCGACGCCGTCGAGCACCTCGGCCAGCTGTTCGGCGCTGGCGGTGTTGATGTCGACGCTCATGTCTTCGGCCAGGCCGGCCTGGGCGATGGCGAGGGACAGAAAGAGTGCGATCAGTGCGTTGCGAATCATGATGAATCTCCTTGTGTTCGATGTGTCTTGCGAATCCCGCCGGGCAGCCGCCCGACGTTGGGCACATTGTCCCGGGCAAGCGCCCCGCGGCGAATCGGCAGATCGGCACGCTGATCGGTAGTAGAAACGCTCTTCGGGTTTAAGGAGATTTGCCTTCTCAGGTTTTGAGAAATCGTCGTGCTGGAATACGCCTGCAGTCAACGAACGGGAGTATTCCAGCCATGAACAAGCAAGTCAGCAGCCACCAGCTTCGCGACGAAATCGTCGGCAAGACGATCAGCGGTGTGATCGCCCGGCCGGGCCGCCGGGGAGAGCCCCCCGTGGTCATGATGATGCGCTTTGACGACGGCAGCGTGGTCGAGTTCGTGTCGCCGCGCAGCGACCGTCTGCTGCGCCAGGCCGTGCGGGGTTCGAGCGAGGCCGGCCAGGTGCAATCGCAGCTGCCCCTGGCCGGCCTGGCGGCCTGATTTCGGGGGTGATGTCGGTCACAAAACAGTGGTTTACGGGGTTCTGCGTTCTTTATCCACAAAAGCTGTGGATAACCTTGTGGGCAAAGCGGCGCCTCCCGGCTGCTCACCGGCATTCAAGCGCATTGGTCAAATAATGCCCAAAGTTGATAATGATAGGAAAAACAATATGTTGCGAAAGAGGTCGCCGTATTTGCGGCGTCACGGCAGCGTCAAGATAGCGTCAAAGAGTGAATCAACCAGTTGTGCATAACATTCGAAGATACTACTTCATGACATGCTCGTAAGTTGTTGATTCATGGTTTTGAGGGCTGCTGCCAGACTTCCGGCTCGAAAGCAAGCCCCAACTCGTTCGGCCACTCGGACAGTTGGCGCAGAATATCCGCCTTGTCCGGGCGCTCCTCCATCAGCGCCTTGAGCGTCTGTCCGTACTCGGTCAGGCGAATGCTGCCCAGGTCCGGGTCCTCGAGCAGCCTTCTTTGCCGGTAGCCTTCCCAGCGCTCGCGTTCGACGGCGCTGAGCGTTTCGGGCCAGAGCCTGGCGCGGTAACGGAACAACAATTCGTTGAGCCGCTCGTCCTGGAAGGGCGCGTCCATTCCGGCCAGTTTTTCGCCCTGCAGCTCGTGAACGCGCTGGATCACCGGGCGGTCCGCCCGCGGCGGAAATCCACCGTAGAGGTCCAGCTCGGGATCCGAATCGTCGGGCCGAGCGCCTCCGGCAGCGAAGATTGCCGCCAGCCGCTCGCGAAAGTCGGGGTGCTGGCGCAGGAGCCTGGCCCGCGGTTCCAGTGCATTAAGGTCGATGGCCAGCTCGGCGGCCCTGGCTTCCCCGAGGACGCTCATCGGGGCGAGCATCGGGCAGCGGTTGTTGCGCACCAGCTTCACCGGCACCCGCTCGACGCCTTCGGGCAGGTCCGCCGTGGGTGTCCAGTAGCGATCGGCGAGCGCCTCGGTGTCGAGGTCCATGAACGGCGTGGGGTCGACGTTGAGGTTCCAGACCAGCCACTGGCTGGCGATCTTGGGGTGGCGGCCGAGCGGCAGGACGGGCGCGACGCCTCGGCCTGGCAGCGCCGGAAAGCGCGAGGAGGCGTGCAGCAGGGGCTCCTCACGTTCGAGCAGGCGATTGACCGATTCCCTGTTTCTCAGCCCCAGGGCCCAGGTCCATAACCTGGGTTGCTGCGACTTGACCAGGCGCGCCATGGCGATGGTGGCGTCCACGTCGGCCAGCGCGTCGTGGGCCTGGCTTGTATCCATGCCGTTGGCGGCGGCCAGGTCTTCGAGTCGGAAGCTCGGGCGGCCGTCCTCGTAGTCGGGCCATTGGATGCCTTCGGGCCGAACGGCGCGCGCGAGCCGCATCAGGTCGATCAGGTCGAATCGGCTGTTGCCGTTGGCCCACTCGCGTTCGTAGGGGTCGATGAAGTTGCGCCAGAACAGGTGGCGGGCCACCTCGTCGTCGAAACGGAAGTTGTTGTAGCCGACGCTGCAGGTGCCGGGTTCGCTCATCAGCTGGAAGATGCGCGCGGCGAACCGGTTTTCGGGCAGGCCCTTTTCCCGGGCGAGCTGCGGCGTAATGCCGGTAATCAGGCAGGCCATCGGCTGCGGCAGCATGTCGTCGGCCGGGCGGCAATAGATCATTTCCGGCTCGCCGATCGGCGCCAGCTCCGAGTCGGTGCGGCGCGCTGCGAACTGGGCGGGTCGATCGCGGCGCGGGTCGGCGCCGAAGGTCTCGAAGTCGTACCAGAGGAAGGTTTCGTCGTTCATGGGCGGCATCATTCCACAGGCGGGTATCCGTGGCCAGGATCGCTCACGAATTTTTTGCCGCCGGCGTGGTCGGATATCATTCCCGTATCAACCACGACCCGTGCAATCGGGCAGGAGTTCGAGCGATGTCTTCAAAGGCCACTTTCGGCGCCGGCTGCTTCTGGGGCGTCGAGATGCGTTTCCGGGAAATGCCCGGTGTGGTCGACGCGACCGTGGGCTACATGGGCGGTCACGTGGACAATCCCACCTATAAGCAGGTCTGCAGCGACAAGACCGGCCATGCCGAGGTTTGCGAGGTCGTGTTCGACCCCGAGAGGATCGACTACCAGGAGCTGGTTCGTGCGTTCTTCGACTTGCACGATCCCACCCAAGTCAATCGACAGGGACCGGATGTCGGCACGCAGTATCGCTCCGTGATCTTCGTGCACGACGAGCAGCAGCGTCGCATTGCCGAGCAGGTGATGTCGGAGGTCGACGCTTCGGGCCGCTTTCGTGCGCCGGTCGCCACTTCGATCGAGCCGGCTGCGACATTCTGGCCGGCCGAGGACTACCACCAGCAGTACCTGGCCAAGAACGGTGGCAGCTGCGCCGTTTCCGGACACTGACCCGAACCGTT
>JAASTB010000207.1 GCA_021767625.1 Wenzhouxiangella sp. | reverse complement strand
CGCATCAAGGTCTGGTTTCGCGGCAACGTATCCGACCGCTGGGACGGCGACAAGGACCTGATCGCCACGCGCGGGGAGCGCGTGACGGTGACCCGGAGCTTCTCCGAAGGCGTCGGCCAGGTTCGCCTCAGCGGCGTCGACTGGAAGGCCGAATGCGAAGACGGTGAACCGGCCGAAGGCGATACAGCCTGGGTGGTCGGTCACCGCGGCATCACCCTGCTCGTTTCCGCCACCCGCCCCGAACATTCGAACGATCAGACCGCCGGCTGATCGCCAAGCTACCAACCACTGCCACCAGAGGGACCACCGATGGATCTCGACTTTGCCACTATTCTTTCCCTGATCGTCCTGCTGATCGTCGTCATCGCGGTGGTCAAGACCGCCCAGATCGTGCCGCAGCGTTCGGCCTACGTGGTCGAACGCCTGGGCCGCTTCCACAGCGTGCTCGACGCCGGCTTCCACCTGATGATCCCGTTCGTCGACAAGGTCGCCTACAAGCACACGCTCAAGGAAGAAGCCATTGACGTGCCGCAGCAGGCCTGCGTGACCAAGGACAACATCCAGATCCACGTCGACGGCGTGATCTACATGCAGGTCATCGATCCGCGTCTGGCCTCCTACGGCATCGAGAACTACCGCTATGCCGCCATCCAGCTGGCACAGACCACCCTGCGCTCGGTAATCGGCAAGACCGACCTCGACAAGAGCTTCGAGGAGCGCGTGATCATCAACGAGAAGGTCGTCGAAGTGCTGTCGGAAGCGTCCGAGCCCTGGGGCATCAAGGTGCTGCGCTACGAGGTGGCCGACATCACCCTGCCCGAGACGATTCGCGACGCGCTGGAAAAGCAGATGCGCGCCGAGCGCGAACGCCGCGCCGTGGTGGCGGAATCCGAGGGCGCACGCGAGGCCAAGATCAACGTCTCGCAAGGCATGAAGCAGGAGACGATCAACGTCTCCGAGGGCGACATGCAAAAGCAGATCAACGAGGCGCGGGGCCGTTCGGAAGAAATCCGCCTGATCGCCGAGGCCACGGCGGCCGGGATCGAGCGCATCGCCACGGCCATCAACCAGCCCGGCGGCAGCGAGGCGGTGAGCCTGCGCATCGCCGAGCAGTACGTCGAGGAATTCGGCAACCTGGCCAAGGAGACCAACACGCTCATCCTGCCGGCCGAGCTGTCGGACATCGGCGGCGTGGTCGCCGGCCTGGCACAAACGCTCAACAAGAGCGTCAAGTCACCTCAGGCCTGACCGGCCCGACGGGGAGACGGCCGGTTCAGCCGGTCGTCTCGACCTCGAACCACTCTTCCCTGGGATCCCGGCACACGATGAACCAGGGGTTGAGGACTTCCTCGCGGGCGTTGTAGGTCAGCGGCTCCCCTGTCTCGGCATTGACCACCTGACCGCCGGCCGCCTCGACGACCGCCTGAGCGGCGCAGGTATCCCACTCGCAGGTCGGCCCGAGTCGCGGGTAGATGTGTGCCGAACCGTCAGCGACCAGGCAGAGCTTGAGCGAACTGCCCATGGCCACGAACTCGGCCGAACCCAGGCGTGCGACGAAATCTTCGACTTCGCGCGTGTTGTGCGAGCGGCTGCCGACGACGTGCCAGGGCCGGTCGTCGGGCTTGTCGGTCGACTCGATTCGAACCGGCTCCCGGTCTTCGTCCTGCCGCCAGGCGCCGTCTTCGGTCGAGGCGAAGTACCAACGATCGAGCGCCGGGGCGTAGACAACGCCCAGAACCGGCTTGTGCTCGCGCACGAGCGCCACGTTGACCGTGAACTCGCCGTTGCGCTTGATGAACTCGCGCGTGCCGTCGAGCGGATCGACGACCCACAGCTCCTTCCACTCGCGTCGTTCGGACCACGGCGCCTGTTTGGACTCCTCCGAAAGGATCGGGATGTCCGGGGTCAGCGCCTTGAGGCGCTCGACCAGGATGCGGTTGGCGGCCAGGTCGGCCTCGGTGAGCGGGGACTTGTCGTCCTTGTCGATAACCTCGGTGGTCGCCGGGTCGTTGTAGACGGCCATGATGGCCTCACCGGCCTCGGCCACGGCCTCGCGCACGCGAGGCAACATTTCATTCAATTGCATTCTGACTCTCTCAAGTTCGGAGTACATACTGGAACCACCGAAGACACCGAAAACACCGAAGAAAAAAAGAGGGGAGAACCGATCACCGATTCGGAACCAGCTTGATCGGCGAGACGGCCCAGTTCGATAAAAGAATTTTCGGTGACTTCGGTGTGTTCGGTGGTTCCTCGATTCTTGCTGTTATTCGGCATCCAGCCAGGCCGAGAATTCACCGCCCAGTTCGGGGTGCTTGCGGCCCAGGTCGACGGTGGCCTGCAGAAAGCCGAGCTTCGAGCCGCAGTCATAGTGCCGGCCTTCGAACTGGTAGGCATCGACCGCCTGCTCGTTCAGGAGCTCGGCGATGGCGTCGGTGATCTGGATCTCGCCGCGCTGGTCCGGGGCCGTGTTTTCGAGCAGCTCGAACAGGCGTGAGCTGAGCACGTAACGGCCCACGATGGCCAGATTGGACGGCGCGTCCTCAGGCTCGGGCTTTTCGACCATGCCGCGGATGCGGCCGCTGCGCCCGGAAAACGATTCGACATCGACCACGCCGTAGGAACGGGTCTTCTCGCGCGGCACTTCCTCGACGCTGATGACCGATGCACCGGTTTCGGCGTGATGCCGGGCCAGCTGCGACAGCACGGGATCGTCGCCGTTGTCGATCAGGTCATCGGGGAGGATCAAGCCGAAGGCATCGCCCGCCACGAGCGAACGCGCGCACAATACGGCATGCCCCAGTCCCAGGGCCTGGCGCTGCCGGACGTAGAGGCACTCGACGCCGTCGGGCACGGTCTTCTGCGCCAGCTCGAGCAGCTCGTGCTTGCCGCGCTGTTCGAGCTCGGTCTCGAGCTCGTAGGCCATGTCGAAATGATCGGCGATGGCGTTCTTGGTGCGCCCGGTAACGAACACCATCCGGCGCGCACCGGCGGCCACGGCCTCTTCCACCGCGTACTGGATCAACGGCTTGTCGACGACCGGCAGCATTTCCTTCGGAATGGCCTTGGTCGCCGGAAGGAAACGCGTGCCGAGCCCGGCGACGGGGAAGACGACGGTGTCGATCATGGTTGATGAGCCCCTGGTTGCCACGAAACGGCCATGGTAGCGGATCCTGGCTGAGGCGGCAGCATCTGAGCCAGAAGAACGTTGGCTGGTTGGCTGGTTGGCTGGTTGGCTGGTTGGCTGGTTGGCTCGCTGATTTTGGCGCCAGAATCCGTAGTGCCGCAGCTACCATGGACCATGCGCTGTGCGGCTATCGAACAAGCCAACCAGAGAACGAGCTAACCAGCCAACTGTCGTTCAGTAATGCCCGGCCAGCCGCATATCCCGCAGGCGCCCCTCGGCCAGGCGGGCCAGGGTCGTTCCGGGGTACTGGCTGCGGACCTGCTCTAGGGCGGCGCGGGCCTCGTTCCAGCGCTCGAGCTCGTAGTGGCTGAAGCCGATCTTGAGCAGCGCGTCGCCCTGCTTGCCGCTATCGGGGAAGCGCTCGAGCAATTCGTCGAAGTAGTCCAGCGCGGTTTCGAAATCGCGCGTGACGTAATAGGTTTCGGCCAGCCAGTAGAGCGCGTTGGGCGCGTAGGCCGACTGGGGATACTGTTCGAGGAACGAAGCGAAGCCCTCCGCGGCATCCGCATACCGAGTCTCGCGCAGAGCCCGGAAAGCGCGGTCGTAGGCGGCCTTCTCATCCTCGCCCACGGAGTCCAGGTCGCGGGCCTGGCCGGTGGACGGCTCGGACAAGGTCGTGATTTCGGCCTGCGCGTCGATCGGCTCGCGAACTTCGGGCACATCCCGGGCAGAGCGGGACGGCGGCACCGATTCGCTGGCCGGTTCCACGGGCTCGGAGTCCCGATCCGGGCGGCGGGGCGCCTGATCGTCTCGCTGCACCGGCGCCGGTTCGCTGCCCCCCTGCTCCAGCGCCTGCAGCCGCCGGTCGAGATCCAGGTACTGGTCGCGCTGGCGGCGGCGGAGATTCTCGATTTCACGCTGTTGCGACTCGACCATGCCGCGCAACTCGCGCACTTCTTCCATCAGGGCCTGGACGTCGTAGACCAGGTCGCTGCTGTCCTGGGCCTGCACCGGAACGACGACGGCCGGCACGAGGCCGACCGCCGCAATCACCAGTGTCTTGGTGAGCTTTCTCAACGCCATTACCGGGCCGTGTAGACGATCTCCACGCGACGGTTGCGCTGCCAGCAATCTTCGTTGCTCTCGCGGCACACCGGGCGTTCTTCGCCGTAGCTGACCACTTCGACCTGGCGCGACGGAACGTTGTTGGCGCTCAGCAGGTCCTGCACGGAGTTACCGCGGCGCTCGCCCAGGCCCAGGTTGTACTCGCGCGAACCGCGCTCGTCGGCGTGTCCCTCGAGCATCACGCGGGCCGAAGGATTGGCGCGCAGGTACTCGGCATGCGCCTCGATGATGGGACGGAACTGCGAGCGCACGTTCGAGCGGTCGAACTCGAAGTAGATGACGCGCTGGCTCAGCAGGCTGT
>JAASTB010000206.1 GCA_021767625.1 Wenzhouxiangella sp. | reverse complement strand
AGCTCGCGGTGGGCCTCGAACTGCCGATTCTCGATCTCGGCGGCCTCGCCTTCGGCCGGGCTGTCGCCCTGCCCCGGCAGCGGCCCGCTGGGATGGATGTCCTGCTCGGCGCAGCGTCGGACCTGGTCGGGATCGTTGGGGTCGGCGGGAAAGAAGGAACGGCTGCCGTCGAGCATGGCCAGGTCGCCGTCGATCAGGCGATTCCAGTCACCACGGCGGATGCGCTCGTCGAGCACGTGGTTGAACACCAGGCTGCGTGCGGCCGACAGGTAGAAGCCGCGCTTGATCTTCGAGGGCTTGCGGCGCATTTCACCCCGGAACAGCGCCAGTGCGCGAGCAATGTTGTTGCCGCCGAAACGCTGCTCGCCGAAGCCGTTGGGCACGCCATGGTCGCGCACCGCGGCCAGCCGTTCCTCGAGCGCCCCGAGATCGCCTTCCAGTTCGCGCACGACCAGCTCGAAGCGATTGCCCCGCAGGCGGCCGCGCTTGATCTTGCGCGAGCTGCGCGAGGCCGACTCGATGGTCACGCCGTCGATTTCCCACTGCGACCAGTCCGGCGAGTCGGTTCCGGGGAGATGGATGGAGAAATACTGCCGGGTGACCGCGTTGCGGTCCTTCAGGCCGGCGAAGCCCACCTGGCGGATGTGCACGCCGGCGGCGCGCGCCAGGTCGGCGGCCACGTCCGCGGTGTTGCGCTCCCGCTTGGTCACCCACAGCCAGAGGTGTTCCCCCTGGCCGTCGGGTTCGTGCCCGAGCACCTCGTCGACCGCGAAATCCTCGGGCTCGAGGCGGATTCGCCCGGTGGCGGGAGGCCCGCCCCAGGCGAATCCGGGTTGACGAGCGTTGTCTTCGCTCACTGATTGTCCTCGACGCGGTAGACCACCGTGTTGTAAGGCGCCCGGCGATCCTTGCCGGTGAAGTGCGCCCCGATGTAGTAGGTCTTGCCCGCTTCGACGACGACCTCGATCTCGTTGATGTCGTCGCGTTCGCGAAGGCGACCCCGCATCGAGCTCAGCCCGCCGGGATTGGTAATCTCCGGCGAAACCGTCAGCGTGTACTTGCCCGGCTTGAGCCAGAACACCTCTCGCGGGATGATCTGCTGCCCGTCGATTGCGACGACCCGGACCGGGTAGATGTCGCGCGCGGGCTGGGCCGGCGCACCGACGATGGAACCCGACGCCTCGCCGGGATCGGCGAACGGCAGTTCGGCCAGTGCGGGCAAGGCGGTCAGGCCGATCGCCAGGCCCGCCAACAGGTTGATGAAGATCCTTCTTGCTTGCATGACAACCTCCTCGTGCTGTCTTGATCGTGAATGTGCCGACAGGATGGGCCTGCGCGCCCGCCCGGACCATGGACATTCACTGAAATCGTCCTGAAATTGTCCTGAAATCACCTGGGAGCCGCCTGATATCAGCCCTCGCGATCCAGGCCCGCTCGCAGTGACGGCCAGGCCCCGACGAGATCCTCGGCCATGCTCCCGGCCACCGCGCGCACGTCCAGCGGCCTGCCCGGCTCGCCGGTGACCGTCGACGACCACACCACCCGGCCGGGCGGGACGGCCAGCAGGCGCATCTCCGCCTGCCAGCCCTGATCGGCCCGGCCGGTGACGCTGCCCTCGACCAGCAATTCGACGCCCAGGTCCCCGGCCAGGGCGGAAACCACGTCCTCGCGTCCCAGGTAGGGCCTGAGGCTGGTGCGGCCGAGCAGCTCGAGCCCCTCGACCGGTCGCGCCAGCAGTTCCGCCAGCAGGGTGTCGGCCATCAGCAGGCCGACGTGTTCGGGCAGCTCGGCGCTGCGCTCGTAATTCTCGAAAGGCAGGATGGCCAGGCTGTACTTGCCGGGCGGCTCGGGTGCGGGACCGTCCAGGGCCAGCCAGACGACATAGCCGGCGCCGAGCAGCACCGGCAGGAGCAGGGAAAGCAGCATGGCCGCCCGCCATCGGCCGCTTCGCGACCCGCCGTCGACGCGCACCTCGGCATCCAGGCGGTAGCCGCGCCGCGGCACGGTCTCGACCAGGTCGTCGGGACCCTCGACCGCGCGCACGGCCTGTCGCAGCTCCCGCATCAGTGCCGCCAGGCCGGACTCGAAATCCACCACGGCCTCTTCGCCCCACACCGCCGTGTGGAGCTGCTCGCGGGGAATCACTTCGCCGGCATGGGCCAGGAGATTCTCCAGCAGGCGGGCGACCTGGGGCCGCAGGGAGGTCTCGTTCCCGGCGCGCTCGTTGCGCAGCCGGCCGTCCTCAGGCGTGAAGACCAGGTTGGCGAATCGGTAAACGTGCATCTTGCGCGTCAGCCCTGGGGCTCGGCGTCCTCGGGATCGACGATCAGGAAGAACTCCTCGTCTTTCCGAATCAGGCCGAGCTCCGAGCGGGCGCGTTCCTCGATGGCTTCCAGGCCGGCGCGCAGGTCTTCCACTTCCGCCGCCAGCGCCTCGTTGCGCTTCTGCAGCTCGTCGTTCTCGGCCTGCTGCTCCTCGACCAGTTCGCGCAGCGTGCGCACTTCGCTGAACTGGCGCCACAGCTGCACCTGCAGGACCAGCAGGATGACCAGCAGGGCGATCAGGATGACGCGCATGACACACCCCCGGACGTAAGCATGCCCTCGATGATGCGCCGGTACAGACCGGGCAGCAAGACCAGATCGTCGACGGCGATGCATTCGTCGACCTGGTGGATCGTGGCATTGACCGGTCCGAGCTCGACCACCGGGATGCCGAGCGGGCCGAAAAAGCGGCCGTCGGAGGTGCCGCCGCCCGTGTCCGGCTCCGGCTCGACTTCGAGCAGCTCGCGGCAGGCATCCATCACGACGCCGGGAAGCGGCCCGACTGCGGGACCGAAGGGCTCGCCGGACACGCGCCACTCCAGTTCCCAGCGACCGGGATCGCAGCCCTGGATCAGGTCGCGAAGTTCCGCCTCGAGCTCCCCGGATCGGCTGTTGGGGTTGTTGCGAAGATTGAACCAGATTTCCAGCTCGCCGGGCGTCACGTTGTCGGCGCCGGTGCCGGCGCGCAGGTTGGAGATCTGGAGCCGGGTGGCCGGGAAGAATTCGTCTCCGTCGTCGAAATCGAGCCGGCCCAGCTCGGCCAGCAAGGGGCCCGCCCGGTGAACCGGGTTCTCGGCCGGATCGGCGTACGCGGTGTGCCCCTGCCTGCCGTAGACGTGCAAGCGGCCCTGGATGGAGCCGCGCCGGCCGATCCGGATCACGTCGCCGAGGCGCTCACGGCTGGAGGGTTCGCCGACCAGGCAGGCGTCGGGCATCAGCGCGCGCTTCTCCAGCTCCGGCACGACGGCACGCACGCCGTGGCGTGCCGGCCCTTCCTCGTCGGAAGTCAGCAGCAGGGAAATCGTGCCGGGGTGATCGGGATGCGCCTGCAGGAACGCTTCCAGGGCGAGCACGAAGGCCGCCACGGAGGACTTCATGTCCGCCGCGCCGCGGCCGTAGAGCATGCCGTCCCGGATTTCCGGCTCGAAGGGCGGTGAAGCCCAGTTCGCTTCCGGCCCCGGCGGCACCACGTCGGTGTGCCCCACCAGCATCAGGTGCGGCGAGCCCCTGCCGTGGCGGGCGAAGAGGTTGCGCACGTCCTCCACATTGATCGATTCGACGGTCATGCCGGCCGCCTCGAGCCGCCCGGCGATCAGCGGCTGGCAGCCGGCATCCTCGGGCGTGACCGAGACGCGCGAGATCAGCTCGCGGGCCAGTGCCAGCACCGCGTCGCGCTCGGTTTGGGAAGGGGCGGTCGCCATGGGGGAGAAGCTTACCGCATTGGCTGGTTGATTCGTTGGTTCGTTGGTTCGTTTGACGAGGATGACGGATAATCGGGCGCTGGACGACAAGGCCCGATCCGAAATGCTGAAGAAATGGCGCCAGCGACGTTGGCAGCGCAAGGTTGACGCCGCCATGCCCCCGGGAGAGGCGGTTGAAGCCGTCGTCCGGCATTTTCCGGTCCTGGCCGCGGTCGAGCGAGAATCGGCGGAACGGCTGCACCGTCGCGCGGCCGAAATCCTGGCCGGCAAGACCTTTCTGGGCGCAGGCGGACTGGAGCCGGGCTACGAGGACTGCCTCGCGGTCGCCCTGCTCGCCGCCCGGCCCGTGCTTGAACTGGGCATCGACGCCTACGCCGATTTCCACACCTTCATCCTCTATCCCGACGAGTTCGTCGCTGAAGAGGAATACGAGGACGAGGCCGGCGTGGTCAGCCACGGCCGCGACCTGCGCGCCGGCGAGGCCTGGGCGCGCGGACCGGTCGTGCTGTCGATGGCCGACGTGATGGACTCCGCCCAGGGACAGGGCTTTGACGTCGTCGTCCACGAGCTCGCCCACCAGATCGACCAGCTCAACGGCGACATGGACGGCTTCCCGCCGCTTCCGGCCAGCATGGATGCCGCTGAGTGGACCCAAGAATTCTCCGAGGCCTTCGAACGAATCAACACCGCCCTCGACCGCGACGAGGACCCCGCCATCGACCCCTACGCCGCCGAATCCCCCGCCGAGTACTTCGCCGTCACCAGCGAGTACTACTTCGACGCCCCCGAATGGCTCGAGCAACACGAACCGTCGGTCTTCCGGTTGCTACAGCACTTCTACGCAAACAATT